>JAGBWT010000124.1 GCA_017629615.1 Alistipes sp.
ACGAGGTTTTCGAAGTGCAAATTTCAACAAAACATTCCCAAAAATCAATATTGAAACAAAACAATGTTATATACAAATTGGGGCACGCTCTTTAATTGTAATTCGTATATTTATAGATAATTAGTGATTTTTTGCAAAAAAAAAGTTGTGAACGACTTTCGCCACCGACAACCAATGCTGTTTTGTAGAAAGTACAATTCTCTTCGCCCTGTTATTGCAGCTCGTTGCACTCCATTGCACCTCATTGCAACTCATTGCGCCTCGTTGCACTCCAGTGCTAACTTGGCGAGATATTTTTGTTGAAGACATTAAAGCGACATTAAAGCATAGAAAAATCCCGAAGGTCGAGTCTAACTTTCGGGATTTATTCGTCTATTTTTGTATGATTTTCTGCTGCTTTTCGTGAGCGTTAGCGTTTATTAGTGTGCATTAGAGGGCGTTAGTTACTTCCCGATGCAGAAAGTGCTGAATATCGTTTGTAGGATATGGTCGTTGGTGATGCGGCCGGTGATTTCGCCGAGGGCATCGGCGGCGTGGCGGATATCTTCGGCAAGCAACTCGCTCGAAATATCGTTGCGGATAGCGCTCTTGGCTTGGTGGATATGGGTCAGCGTGTCATTTAGAGCCGAGGCGTGGCGCATATTCGACACTACAACATCGCCCTTATATATGCCGTCGAGGTTTACCAATTCGCAGAGTGCGGAGCGGAGTTTGTCGGTGCCGTCGTCGTAGCGGGCCGAGATGCAGATAGCCCCCTCGATGCCAATCTCCTCGGTAGCAGTATCCATCTTATTTACCACCACAAGCGCTCTTTGCTGCTCTGTCAGTTCGGGTAACTCGACTTGCGTCTGCGAAGGCTCAACCATATATATTATTATATCGGCCTCCTTTATTGCCCTTTCGGTGCGTTCGATACCCATCTTTTCGAGTTGGTCGTCGGTTTCGTGCAGACCTGCGGTATCGATAAACCTAAATCGAATATCGTCAATCATCACAACCTCCTCGATTGTGTCGCGAGTTGTGCCGGCAATATCCGATACCATAGCGCGGTTGTCTTGCAGGAGTGCATTCAGCAGTGTGCTTTTACCAACATTCGGGCGACCGATAATTGCCACTTTGACACCTTCGCGAATAGCATTTCCCATACGGAATGAGCCAAGAAGTCGGCACACGGCACTCTCTACCTTGTCAAGCATTGCAGAGAGTCGTGTGCGGTCGGCAAATTCGACGTCCTCCTCTCCGAAGTCGAGTTCGAGTTCGAGCAGTGCGCAAATCTCCAATAGTTCGTCACGCAGGCTGTCGAGCAGAGCCGAATAGCCTCCGCGCATCTGGGTCGAGGCGATAGCGTGCTCGGCACGAGATTCGGCTGCAATAAGGTCGGCAACAGCCTCCGCTTGCGAGAGGTCAATGCGACCGGCCAATATCGCGCGTTGCGAGAACTCGCCAGCGTGGGCCATACGCGCACCTTCGGCACAGAGCAGACGGACAATCTCGGCAACGATATACCGAGAGCCGTGACACGAAATTTCGACACTCTCCTCGCCCGTGTATGATTGTGTTCCGAGGTATAGTGCAACGACTACATCATCTACCACACGCTCGCCATCGACAATGGTGCCGTAGTGGAGCGTATGCGTCGAGGCTGTGGTGAGAGGTTTGCGCCCCTTGAAAATCTTATCGCAACACGCAACCGAGCCTTCGCCGCTCATACGAACGACGGCTATTGCTCCACCCATAGCTGTTGCGGGTGCTACTATGATATCTTTGTCGAACACTTATGCGCGAGGTTTAGGTTTGTTGATACGCAGTTTCTGGCCTGGTTTGATGACTGTCGATTTGAGTCTGTTCCACTTCATCAGCTCCTTGACCGTTGTGCGGTTTCGCTTGGCTATCAATCCGAGATTGTCGCCCTTGCGCACCGTATAGGTGTAGCCGACCCCCTCGGCGCGTTTCTTTTCGAGGTTGGCCGGATTGATGTACTCTTTCAGATAGAGCGAATCTTTGGCATATATCTCGCTGCGGTTGGTTATAAACTCCGTGACGTAGCGTTGAGGCAAGCGAAGTGAGTAACTCTTGCGCGATGCGGGAATGATGTCGATTTTGTATTGCGGATTGAGTTGCCGCAACGTTTCGAGCGGAATGTTGAGTGTCGAAGCAACCTGTCCGAGGTGCATTACGCGGTCGATTGTTATGGTGTCGGTTGCGATGCAGTCGGGCAGTGGCTCCGGCTCGATGCCGTGGAGGTTGTGGTATGTATAGGCGTAGGTCGCGGCGATGAATTTAGGTACATATCCGCGAGTCTCCTTTGGCAGGTAGTCGTATATATCCCAAAAAGTTTTGCAGTCGGCACCGGCTCGCGCCAAGGCCTTATTGACATTGCCTGGGCCGCAGTTGTAGGCTGCGATAGCAAGTGTCCAATCACCGTAGATGCGGTAGAGGTCGCGCAGAAAACGACACGCTGCACGGGTCGATAGCGCGAGGTCGCAACGCTCATCAACGAGCGAGTTAATCTCCAAACCGAGATTTTTGCCTGTGGCCGGCATAAATTGCCACAATCCGACAGCTCCCATACGCGAGGTTGCTACGGGCGAAAGGTTCGACTCGATAATGGGTAAGGCTCGCAACTCGATAGGCAGACCTGCGGCAATCAACTCTTGCTCGATAATCGGGAAGTAGAAGCGCGATAGCGATACAACTCGTTTGAGCGGACTCCAACGACCACTCAAATATTGGTCGATGTGGCGACGTACGATATAGTTGTAGGGGAGTTGTACGGGCGATACCAACGCCTGCAAACGTGTGCGATAGAGCGTGTCGGTAGGCATTGCGGCCTCCTCTTCGAGGCTCTCGGAATAGGGACCGAAGAAGGCCTTGTCACCTTGTGCCGAAAGCATATTGTGCCAGAGGTCTACGAGCGAGTCGATTTGTGCAGGCGTATGCTCGATGGCGAGAGTGTCGATACGAGGGGCAGCTTTGGGTGCAACCTTTATGGTATCGGTTACGACAACGCGGACGGTGTCGTAGATGGTTTGTACTTCGATTTGCTTTGTGCGTTTGCGTGCGGCGGTAGCACTGCCGAGCATCGCGACGAGCATCAGCGTAAGAAGTAGTGGTCGTAGATGTTGCATAGTTGTTAGAACGTGAGTGAGATATTCATACCGACCGATAAATCGGCACCACCCATTACAGGGTTATAGGCGCAATTAACCATTGGCGTAATATCGACGCTCAAATCGTCCGATATGTCGTAGTCGCGCAGATGGGCGTCGACGTGTGCATCGACAATCTGCAAAACATAGAGACCTGCCGTGAGGATTATACAGAGGTCGCGGTTACGACGGTAGCTATTGCGCAAGTTTTTGAGGAATGTGCCCGAGTATCGGCCACCAAACTCGTCTTGCGAGCCGTTAGGGTAGGCCTCGGGGTTGGCGTCGTAGTCGGCACGCAAGCGGTAGGCCTTTTTGAAACGCTGATAACCGCGGTTGTTCCAGTCGATACAGTAGATGGTTGTGGCAAAGCCACCGAGGACAATCGGCACTCGCCAATAGCTCTTGTTGTAGATTTGACCGGCACCTGGGCAAATCATCGCCATCGTTGTTGCTCGCTGTACCGACGAAACGTCGTTTGTCGAGTAGCACATCGCCGCATCGCCGATGAAGTAGAGGTACGAGGCGATAGTTGTCACCATAAATATCTGTTTGAGCGTATTGTGGTGAATCATTCGGCGCTGCAACGAGTTTAGCTCCTCGGTGCGCAACATAGTCTGGTCGGTTATCGACTCGAATTGTCGTTTGAGAGGCTTGTATTTGCTATCCTCGTAAATCCACATACCAATCGACGTTCCGAGCGTACCATATAGGATAGGGAGCTTCCAATATTGCTTGTTGTAGATTTGACCAAAACCAGGGAGTACGGCCGACGTAAAGCAGACCTTGCGTAACGACATAGAGTCGCTGAAAAACGGTTTGCGGTTTTCGCGACGCTCCTTGCGACGCTGTTCGCGCTCGGAGAGTTGCGATAGACGTGTGGTGTCGGCAGCCAAAGAGTCGGCTGCAAGCGAATCGGTAGCGGGTTTTGGTGTGGCGATTGCAAGCGAGTCGGAGGCCGATGTTGCCAACGAATCGGCCGCTGCGACCATTGTCGAGTCGGCTTTGACAACCTTCGTGGTGTCGGCCTTTTGGGTCATACCGCCACGAATAACCTGTCGATTGCTACGCAGTTGTCGGGTGTATGGATTGAGTTGTGCGTGGGCTGTTGGCAACCACGCAACCACACAAACCATAAAGGCGACCACTCCTGCGAGTGTCGTTAAAAGATTCGATATGCCGTGTTTCGAAAAGTTCATTCGGCTAACAATTTTTTGAGAAGCGCTCGATAAAACGCTCAATATCGTTGTCGTTGTCGAAGTCGATGGTAATCTTGCCACCACCGTTGCGGCCACGCTTGATGGCGATATTCTGCGAGAAGAAACGCTCCAAATACTCGACCAAACGAGTATATGATTCGGGATACTCCTCTTCGAGTTGATTGTTTGCAGGTTTCGACGTTGCGTTCATCAATGCGCGAACATAATCCTCGGTTTGGCGTACCGAGAGGTTGCTCTTGATGCTCTTTTTGAGGGCTGCAATCTGCTGTTTGCGCTCTTCGAGCGATGCGATAGCCTTGGCGTGGCCCATCGAAATAGCACCCTCCTTAATAGCCAACTGCACCTCGTCGGGCAGGCGAAGGAGTCGCATATAGTTGGCTACGGTCGAACGCTTCTTACCCACCTTGTCGGCCAAAGCCTCCTGGGTCATACCGCACTCGTCGATAAGGCGTTGCATACCGAGTGCAATCTCTATGGCATTGAGGTCCTCGCGCTGGATATTCTCAACAAGCGCCATAGCGTGGAGGCTCTCGTCGTCCACGTTGCGAATATATGCAGGAAGAGTCTCCAAGCCGGCAAGTTGCGCTGCACGCCAACGACGCTCGCCACTGATGATGATATATCGCTCGCCATCGCGCTTAACGGCAATAGGCTGAATAAGACCCAATGTGCGAATTGAGTCGGCAAGTTCGGCCAAAGCCTCGTCGTCGAATTGGGTGCGTGGCTGTGTCGGGTTGGGGAAGATGCTGGCAATGGCAATCTCGGTCATCTCCGACATTGGCTTCGCTTTGATATTTATGGTGTCGTTGTCGAAAATAGCATCGAGTCCGCGACCTAATCCTTTTAGTTTCATATTGTTATATCTTTTTACGGTTTCTCTTCAAAAATTCTTTGGCCAACAGCAGGTAGTTGGTTGCACCCGTTGCCGATGCGTCGTAGAGCATAATAGGTTTGCCGTGCGACGGAGCCTCGCCCAAGCGGATATTGCGCTGGATTACTGTGTCGTATGCCAGCGAGCCAAAGTGGTTGCGAACCTCGCCTGCAACCTGATTGTTGAGGCGGTTACGCATATACATAGTCATTACAAAGCCTTCGATTTCGAGCGACGGATTGAGGCCGCTCTTGACGAGTTTGATTGTGTTGAGCAATTTGCTCAAACCTTCGAGTGCCAGGTACTCGCATTGCACGGGAATCAACACCGAGTCGGCAGCCGTGAGGATATTGACGGTCGTAAAGCCAAGCGATGGCGAGCAGTCGATGAAAATGTAGTCGAAACGGTCACGCACGCTGTCGATAATTCGTTTTACGACGTGGTGGCTATGCTCCATCGATGGGAGTTCGGTGTCGGCTGCAACGAGGTCGATGCTCGAAGGCAAGACCCAAAGGTTCTTTACGTCGGGACTTTTGAGTATAACCTCCTCGGCCTGACACTTGCCCGTAATACACTCGTAGATGCCGTTGAGATTGATGTCGAAGCCCAATCCCGATGTGGCATTAGCCTGTGGGTCGGCATCGAGCAACAGCACCTTCTTGCCGAGAAGGGCGATTGATGCCGAGAGATTTATTGCGGTCGTGGTCTTTCCAACACCGCCTTTTTGGTTTGCCAAAGCGATTACCTTTGCCATATTGCGAAATCTGCGTTTTAGTTGTTTTTGGATACCTGCACGGCAGAACTTTTGTCTGCACAATGCGCAAATAATCGGGCAAATTTAATAAAATTAAATTGATTTCATATAAAGATTGCCGATTTTGATTATCTTTGTCGTGAAATTTTCTGTTATGATAGAAAAAGATTTGATTCCGAAAGTCGATACATTCGACGAAGAAGATGAGCAGGGGGTGGAAAAACAACTTCCACCAGTCGAGAACCCCAATCGTTTTCCGACCGCAGGAAGTGTGGTTGTTATGGTGCTGATAATTTTTGTGGCACAGGTGCTGGTCGGCGTGGTCAGTATGCTCGTCGGAATGGGCGCTCCCGAGATGGGTGACAACCGTATGGAGGTTGAGAGTTTTATCGGTGCGCAAGTTGCTCGTGGAGAGTGGTTTGCGATTATATATCCGTTGTCGATGGGTGTCGCGTTGGCGCTGCTTTTGCTCTACGTTCGTTGGCGTGGCGGAAGGGGTGTTGTGGCTCGATTTTCGTGGCGCGGTTTTGACCCTTCGGTGGCCCTTTGCGGACTGCTCTGTATGCTGTCGGCGCAGGTGGTTTTGGAACCGCTGACAGAGTTGCTTCCTGTGGTCTCAAACGAGAGTGTCGGCCGAGGTTTTTGGGCTTGTATTACGGCAGTGGTTTTTGCCCCCGTTTTCGAGGAGTTGATTTGCCGTGGCGTAATCCTCGAATCATTGCGTCGTCGCCATAGTAAATTCGCTGCTGTGGTGGTCTCTGCGGCTGTTTTTGCACTGATTCATATCGAGCCGTCGGTGATGATTCAGGCCTTTGTTGCAGGCCTTGTTTTTGGTACGGTTTATTTGCGAACTTCGTCGATAATTGCACCGATTTTTCTGCACGCAATAAACAATGCAATCGCCTTCGATTTGATAGTCTTGGAGGTGGGCGATGTGTCGTATCGCGACCTGCTTGGCGGTAGTACTCTCTACTACGCGGTCTATGCCGTGTCGGTGGTGCTCTGTGTGCTCTTCGCAGTCGAGGCTTGGCGTCGAGTCTATAAACCTCAATCGGAGGCGTCGAAATAACCTTTGGTTATCCCTTTTGGAGAATGTCACGTGTTGTCTTTGCTCGTTGTGCGGGCAAAAAAGGCTGTTTTTTGCCTAAAATTTGGCCAATCTGCAATATTATTACGGAGTAATACGTTGTAATTCCGTCAAAAATAGTATATTTGCAGGTTGTATATGAAACATATCTTTGAGACCATAATAATTTTTGCGCTTTTGGCCCTTGTGTCGTGCCGCGATGCTTCGACCTTTTTTGGCCGACAGCCTGTTGCTCGTGTAGGCGATAAGATGCTCTATGCAGAGGAGGTTGCAGCCGTAATCCCAAAGGGGGTGTCGGGTGCCGATTCGTTGAGCTATGTCGAGTCGTATATCGATAAATGGGTTGTGCGCCAACTCAAATTGCAGGAGGCCGAACTGATATTCTCGTCGTCGGCGACCGATATCGACAAGATGGTCGAGGAGTATCGTCAGTCGTTGCTGATTCGTAAAATTGAGCAGTACTATCTCGATGTTGAGAAGTTGCCCGAGGTGAAGGAGTCGGAGATTGAGGCCTACTATGCACAACATAAGAACGATTTTCGTTTGACTACACCTGTTGTCAAGGGTTTTGTAGTTCCTAGTCCCGAGCAGGCTCGCAGTCGTGAGCGTATTGTAGCGATGATGCGTTCGCCGAAGCGTGATGCGCAGAGCGATTTCGAGCAGATATGTGTGAAGAACAACTACCGTTTGGTGAAGTTCGACGAGTGGGTCGATTTTAACGAGTTTTTGAGTCACCTCCCATTGCTTCGTTCGGCACGTCACGACAATCTGCTCTCTAACCGTGCGGTGCAACAGATTCACCATAACCATACATACTACTATTTCAAGATAACCGACGTGATAAATACCGGCGACCCTATGCCGTTGTTTATGGCCAAAGATAATATTGTGCGAATCCTGACAACGCGTCGTCAGGCCGAGGTTATTCGTCTTAATGAGGAGCGAATGGTTGGTAATGCGGCTTTGTCGGATAACGTGAAAATTTGGCATCGCGAGGCTGCCGAAGAGTAGGCGGCCAATGGAGATTGGAGTAGAAAAGTTTTAGAGAAAAAGAGAAAAGATGAAAGATATGAAAAAAGTATTGTTTGTAGCACTCGCATTTATGGCATTGGTTGCGGGTGTTGATGCGCAAAAGCGATTTGTAATGCTCGACAAAGTGGTGGCCGTAGTCGGCAACTCGTCGATTATGTACACCGAGGTTGAGCAGGTTGCCGACCAACTCGTTAAGCAGCGTCGTGAGGCGGGATATACCTCCGACCGCGACCCGATGAACGAGGCGTTGGAGCAGTTGCTTATGCAGAAGTTGCTCTACAATCAGGCCCTTATCGACTCTGTGCAGATTAGCAATAGCGACGTGTTGCAGCGTGTCGAGCAACGTGTGCAGAGTATGATTGATGCCGAAGGCTCGGTTACAGCTTTGGAGAAGAAGACCCATATGGCTGTCTATCATATCCGCGAATTGGTGCGTAAGCAGGTCGAGGAGCAGTCCTATGCATCGGCTATGCAGCAGGAGATTATTGGTAAGACGACCATCGTTCCTGGCGAGGTGGAGCGCTACTATCGCAGTATCGACAAGGATAGCCTGCCAATTATCGCCGAGCAGTATGTCTATGCTCATATCACCAAATTCCCTGCGGGCATTGATGCGGCAAAACGTCGCGCTCGTGAGCGTCTGCTCGAAATGCGCGAGCGTATCGTGACCGGTAAGGCGAAGTTCGCGACTCTTGCGCGTATGTACTCGATTGATGGTGCTGCAATTCGTGGTGGAGAACTCGAACCTTCGCAGTTGAGCGGTTTTGTGAAGCCGTTTGCCGATGCTCTCTCCGAGTTGAAGCCTGGTCAGGTGTCGGAGGTTGTCGAGACGCAGTTCGGCTACCACCTCATTCAACTTATCGACAAAAATGGTTCGCTCTACCATTGTCGTCACATCTTGTTGCGTCCGACCTATACTTCGGAGGAGATTTTGCAACCGATGATGGAACTTGATAGTATTGCCGACCTGATTCGTCGCGACTCGATTTCGTTCGAGGTTGCCGCCGCAAAGCATTCCGACGATAAATATTCGAGTATGAATGGCGGTATCGTAACCAACCACGACCTCTTGGAGCACTATTCGGCATACGATGCAAAACTGACAGCGACAAAGTTCCTTAAAGAGGACTTTGGTGCCGGAGGTGGTAAGAGCATCGACGACTACAATGCAATTCGTCGTTTGAAGGTGGGCGAGGTCTCGCCTGCATATCGCACTTCGGACCTCAATGGTAACGATATGTGTAAGATTGTTAAACTTGTTGAGGTTTTGCCTGCTCATATCGCAACGCTCGACGACGACTATCTGCGTTTGGAGCAACTTGCGCTCAATGCAAAACAGCATCGTGTATTGCAGGAGTGGCTTAATAAGCGCATCGAGGCAATGTATGTATATATCGCACCCGAATTCCGTGACGGAGCGTTCGAAAACAAGGGTTGGATAAAGTAGGATAAAGGCTAAAACGAAGAGTAAGGTGCGTAGAAAATTATTGACCATAGCAACGCTCGTTTCGGCATTTGCCAGCATTGTCTTTGCGGGCAGTGTCGGTATGCCACAGGTCGCTACACCTGCCCCATCGGTCGAACAAGCATCGCCTGCACCACAACGTGCCAAGAGCGATAAATATGTCGATATGAAGTCGGACGGTGGTCGTCAAACCGAGCACGGAGGTCATAAGATTATTATTGCGGTTGGTAACTTTGCTGCCCATCACAATGGGGCGGTTATCACCTGCGACTCGACGGTGCGTTATTCGGATAGCCACATCGAGTGTTTCGGCAATGTGTTGATTAACAAGGGTACGACCTACATCTATGGCGATAGAGCAGAGTACGATGGCGAGTTGAATGAGGCCCGTATATACTCCAATATCGTCAAGGTACTCGACCGTGGTACGACTCTCTATACCTACAACTTCAAATTCAACACTAAAACCAACATCGGAGAGTTCTCGGGTGGTGGCGTTGTCTATGATGGGGCAACTATGCTCGAAACCGACAAGGGTTTCTACTATGCCGACAGTAAAGATATTGTGTGTGTCGGTGGTGTTGAGTTGCGTGACGAGGAGTATGAGATGAGGGGCGACTCGGTTGTCTATAATATGGAGACAAACCGAGCCAACTTTTTCCGTAATACGAATATATGGAATCCCGAAAAGGGAGAGTATCTCTATGCCGACCGTGGTGTGGCCGATAGCGATAACGACCACTATATTCTGACCGAGAACGGCTACCTGCTTACTCCCGACCAAGAGTTGTGGAGCGATACACTCGACTACTATCGTGAGCGAGGCTATGCGTTGTTGCGCAACAATATCCAAATCGACGACTCGAAGCAGAAGTTGCTGGCTTTTGGCGATTGGGGCGAATATTGGAAGGAGCCGGGCAATGTGGTGCTTACTCGTGAGCCGTCGCTCATAAGCTACGATATGGAGCAGGGTGACTCACTCTTCTTGCGCTCCGATTCGATGTTTCTCTATACGAAAGACCCTGTTGCCGAGCGTCGCGCTCGTGAGCAGGAGAAGGCTCTTGCCGACTCGTTGCAGCGTGTCAAGGCGGAGGCTTTGGCTTCGATTGGCTCAAAGGCGGAGGCAAATAGCGAAGCTGTCGAAGGTGAGGAGGGTGCAGCGCCGGTCGATGCCGAGCGTTTAGAGCGTATTAAGGCACTGCGCAACCAAGCCAAGCAGAGTAGCGAGGCTTCAAATGGTAATAATAGCGCCTCGTCGAAGGCCGAGACCGCAGCCACAGCCGATGGCGGCAATCAATCAACTACGGCTGCCGATGCGGTAAGTTCGACGAAGGATTCGGTGCGTGTCGATTCGCTTGCAACCGACTCGGCGCGTGTTGATTCGCTCCAAAATCCGCTCGATACTTTGACCGCAGCCCAGCGCAAGGCTTTGGAGCGCGAGGCTCGCAAGGCTCAACTCAAAGCGCGCCGCGACTCCATAAAGCACGAGCGCGATTCGATAAAGAAGGTCAAGGCCGAAATCCTGCGCAAGAAACTCGACTCGATAGGCGAGATTCGTCTTCAAAAGCGTGTGGCATTCCAACGCAAACTCGACCGTGCCGATTCGTTGCGCATGGTGCGAGAGAAGGAGCGTGCCGATAAACGATTGCGTCGTATGGTGCTTCGTCGTGAGCGTCGAGGCATAAAGACCTTGCCTGTCCACGACTCGGTTTTGCTCCGTATCAATGATACGATATTGGCCCACGAGTTGCAATGGGACTCAGTGGCAAGGCGCATGGTCGATTCATTGCTGCTCATCTACTATCCAAAGGCAAAGGTCGATACGCTTGCAGTCGATACGGTTGCCGTCGATTCGACCTACCGAATGATATTGGCCTATCGTAATGTGCGTATGTATCGTCGTGACTTCCAGATGGTGTGCGACTCGATGGCAACAACCTCTATCGACTCGATAATCCACCTCCATATAAATCCGGTGTTGTGGAATGAGCGAAATCAGGTCACTTCCGATATTATGCATATCCACACCGATAGTGGTCGCATCGCTCGTGCCGAGTTTGAGGGTAAGCCGCTTACGGTTGCCGAAATCGACACAACCTATTACAATCAGGTGACAGGTAAGTCGATGGTGGCACTCTTTAAGGATAATCAAATCTATCGCAACGATGTCGATGGCAATGTGCAGACAATCTTCTTCCAAGAGGAAGAGGATACAAAGGAGGTCTCGATGATGGTCTATGTCGAGAGCGCTACGATGACGTCGTATATCGAGAATCGCGAATTGGTTGGTATTACCTATCGTGGCAATCCGACCTATACCTTCTTCCCGATAGACAAGATTCCGGAGACGCAGCCTATGCGATTGCCGACGTTTAAGTGGGAGGCGCATCGCCGCCCGACACGCGACAGCGTATTTACACGCCATATTCGCCCGACAGAGCGCATAGTTAAGGAGGGCGAGCGTCGTCCGCAGTTCTATATATCGAAGTCGATGGAGCGTCGCAAGATGCGCCTGCTTAATCTCAAAACGTGGGTTGATAGAACCGATACACTCTCACTCGAAACCATCGAGTGGGTCGAGTCGGTCAAATAGTGAATAATAGAAAAGAGATAAATATATGTCGGAAAACAGTAAAAAACTTCGTTTCGAAACGCGCCAAATTCACGGCGGTTATCATATCGACCAAACAGGGTCGCGAGGCATTGCAATCTATCCTACGGCGGCCTATCACTTCCGCTCGTGCGACCACGCTGCCAAACTTTTCGAGTTGAGCGAGCCGGGTAATATCTATACCCGTCTCCACAATCCGACGACGGCAGCCTACGAGGAGCGAATCGCATCGTTGTATGGTGCGGTGGGTGCATTGGCTGTATCGTCGGGAATGTCGGCGATATTTCTCGTGGTCTCGGCTTTGGCTTCGGAGGGCGACAATATTGTCACCTCGCCACTGCTCTATGGCGGAACCTATAACCAATTCCGTATATCGCTTCGCAAACTCGGTATCGAGGTGCGTATTGCGTCGAGCGAGCGAGCCGAAGATATGGCACCGCTGGTCGATGAGCGTACCAAGATGATATATGCCGAGAGTATGGGCAACCCAACCTGTAATGTCCCCGACTTGGAGGCGTTGTCGGCTCTTGCCAAGCGTAGCGGAGTGCCACTCGTTATCGACAATACGTTTGGTGCTGCGGGCTACCTTTGCAATCCGTTTGAGTGGGGCGCAAATATCGTGGTTGATTCGGCAACGAAGTGGATTAACGGCCACGGTACGGCTATGGGCGGTATTATTGTCGATGGTGGTAACTTCGATTGGGGAAATGGTAAATTTCCGCAGATTGACGGCCCATCGGAGGGCTATCACGGCCTGAATCTCTACGAAGCATTTGGCTCGTCGGCCTTTATCGTTAAGTGCCGTGTCGATGGTTTGCGCGACTTCGGTTGCTCGCCTTCGCCATTCGATGCCTATCTGATGCTTATCGGCTTGGAGACTTTGTCGTTGCGCGTCAAGCACGAGGTTGAGGCTTGTCGCCGTTTGGCCGAGTATTGCCGCAACCACCCAAAGGTGGCAAAGGTAAGTTATGTTGGCTTCGAAGACCACGCTGGTTATTGCAATGCTCAACGCTACTATCGCTATGGAGCATCGAGTGTGATGAATATCGAGTTGAAGGGTACGTTGGAGAGTACTGTCAAGTTTGTTGAGTCATTGCGCCTTATGGGTAATATGACGATGATTGGCGACTCGATAAGTGTCGTTACTCACCCTGCATCGACTACCCACAAACAGTTGAGCGAGGCCGATTTGAAGGCTGCTGGCGTAACGCCTACATTGTTGCGTCTGTCGCTCGGTTTGGAGAATGTAGAGGATATTATCGATGATTTTGAGCAGGCTTTTGCACACGTTCGCTAATGAGTACAATATATAAATACCCCCACGCCTTTACGCTCGAAAGTGGAGCCGTATTGCCGTCGCTCGAAATAGCGTACGATACCTACGGCACGATAAACGAAGAGCGTAGCAATGTTGTGTGGGTTTGTCACGCGCTGACGGCTAACTCCGATGTGGCCGATTGGTGGCCGCATACGGTCGAAAAGGGACGCTTTCTTGACCCAGACCGCTACTTTGTGGTCTGCGCCAATTTTCTCGGCTCGCACTATGGTACAACGGGCCCACTCTCTGTAAATCCGCAGACGGGCGAGCCGTGGTATGGCGATTTCCCGCTTATCACGGTGCGAGATATGGTGCGCGCACACCAACTGCTGGCCGAGCATCTCGGTATCGAGCGGGTAGCACTGCTTATCGGTAGTTCGATTGGTGGTTTTCAGTGCCTCGAATGGTGTGTTATGCAACCCGATTTTGCTCAAAAGGCGGCATTTATCGCAACGACACCTCGCACGAAAGCCTGGGCTTCGGCCTTCAATGAGTCGCAGCGTATGGCTATAGAGTGCGACCCAACCTTTGGCGAGCGTTGTGCCGATGCAGGCGAGAAGGGTATGGCTACGGCCCGTAGCATCGCTCTGCTCAGCTATCGAGGCGGTATGGCCTACGATATATCGCAGGAGGACCCACAGCCCGACGAGGCTTCGTTCGAGCGCAGAGTTCACTCCTACCAACGTTATCAGGGCGAAAAGTTGCGCCGTCGCTTTAACGCCTACTCCTACTATCGTCTTTCGCAGGCGGTCGATTCCCACAATCTGGGTCGGGGTCGAGGCAGTGTTGAGCAGGTGTTGCAAACGATTCGTGCCAAGAGTCTCGTCGTGTCGATAACCTCCGATATAATCTTTCCGCCATCGGACCACCAAATCCTTATCGACAATATCCCCGATGTCGAATACCATACGATAGACTCGATATTTGGTCACGATGGTTTTCTGGTCGAGCACGAGCAACTCAATACGATTATTACCGAATTTATGAATAAATAGTACTATATATGAACAACAAAAAACTTCAAATCGGTCTCTTTGGTTTTGGAACGGTGGGCAAAGGCCTCTACGATGTTCTCGAAAGAATTGGCTCCAAGAATGTGGAGATTTGTCGCATCTGTGTCCGCGATATAAATAAACCCCGTTCTGTTAATGCGGCCTTTACCGATAACCCCGACGAAATCTTTTCCGACCCGCAAATCAACTTTATCGTCGAACTTATCGACGATGCCGATGCTGCATACGATATCGTAAAGCGTGCGCTGATGAAGCGTTTGCCTGTCGTCTCGGGCAATAAGAAGATGTTGGCACGCCATATCGAGGAGTTGATAGAGCTCCAACAGCAGTACAATACCGCTCTGCTCTACGACGCCTCGGCTTGTGGCTCGATTCCGGTTATCCGCAACTTGGAGGAGTACTACGATAATGACCTGCTGACCTCGGTTAAGGGTATCCTTAACGGCTCGTCGAACTTTATCCTTTCAAAGATTTTCAACGAGAAGATGTCCTATCCCGATGCACTCAAATTGGCCCAAGACCTGGGCTTTGCCGAGAGCAACCCGTCGCTCGATATCGATGGTTGGGATTCGCTCTTTAAGCTTATTATTATTACCGTTCACGCCTTTGGTCTCTATGTCGCTCCCGAGCAGATATTCACCTATGGTATCTCGAATATGAACGACGACGATATCCGCTTCGCTTCCGAAAAGGGGCGTCGCTTCAAGTTGGTTGCCCACGTCGAAAAGTTGGAGGGTAATCGCCTTATTATGAGCGTTATGCCACAACTTATCTCGCGCAACAAATATATATATAGTGTCGAGGACGAGTTCAATGGTGTAGTAATCAAGGGTCTCTTCTATGACAAGCAGTTTATGTTCGGCCGTGGTGCAGGAGGCTATCCGACAGGCTCGGCTGTGTTGAGCGATATTACTGCGTGCCTCTACAACTACAAATACGAGTACAAGAAGCGTAACGATTCGCAGTTGCCAACCTATACCACCGACCACTCGTTCCGTATCTACTATCGCTATACCAATGCCGACGACCTTGCGTTGTTGCACTTCGAGTCGATTAGCGAGAGCTATATCTCCGATACCAACAAGTATGTAGTTGGCCGAATATCCCTTGCGGAGTTGTGGCGCGTGCAGGAGGAGTTGAGGAAGCGAAATGTATTTGTGGCGGCATATCCGCGCGATTAAAATCGATTTTATAAGGAGTTTACTTCGGCTAACAAAATTTCCGCCAATGGGTAGTACAACAAGTACAACCCATCGTCGATAAATTTTGCCGAGCCTTGTAACCTCTCTTCTAAAATCAATTTTGAAAATCGCTCTTATAAGGTCTTTGCTTCCGCTAACATTTTTGTCTGCAATGGGTAGTACAATAAGTACAACCCATCGCCGCCAAAACCGCCGAGCGTTGCAAAGCTACTTCTAAAATCAATTTTAGGTCACCGATGGGTGGCCTTTTTTATTAGAGGCGTCAGGGAGGGGTAGCCACTCCTCAAAAACACAACCGCCCGACCTTTTGCAGGTCGGGCGATTGCTAATTTGTTAATCGACGGGTCTTGCTATTTTATACCCTCCATAGGCTCCACGAATACATAGAATATCATAGGCGAATACGGCATAATTTCGGTCTCGATGGTGGTCGTTGTTTCGCCCGAATCGTAGGCCGAATTATACGAGTAGTAGTCGATAGGGTAGCTATAATAGTCGTTATAGTAGTAGGAGTTGGCGTAGTTGTAGTAGTTGTTGTAGGCGTAGTAGTTGTTGTAATACGACGACTCGCCTGACGATGTTGTGCTACTCGAACCCGAAACGCCCTCCGCACCATAGGCATAGCCCGACGATGTGAGGATTGCACCCCAACGGCCATAGCGCAGTTTCGGAATACAGTGGAACCACGCACTGATGTAGTCCTTTTCGTCCTGCTCGGCCTCATAAGTGATTGCGCTTGCACCACTTTCGGTGTCGAAAACAAGCTTCTTAACCTCGGCGATATTGGTGTCGAAGATAAATCCATCGAGGAAACGGCCCACATACCAAATCTTGGCAGCGTTGCTCTCGCCGATAACCTTCGCATCCTCGTCACTTGTTTTGGTAATCATATCGCCAAATTTCTCGTCGAGAATCTTGAATAACTCCTCGTCGAACTTCGCCATATCGACATAGCGGTCGCTATCCTTATATGGGTCATTAACAGCGGTCGATTGTGGCAACATATATCCGAGGTGCGTGTTCGCATTGGCAGGGTCGAATTGTTGCGTATAGTAGAGACCCTTATACATTCCGTCGCCTTCTGGCTCTTGTTCTTGGTTGCTGTTGTTGTCGGTAACGCCCTCGATGGTTGTCTTATCCTTGATTTTGACCTTCTCCCAGATGTTGCTGCCCGCTTTGGATTTGCTGTCCTCGACAAGGGCCTCAATCATTGCAAGTTCGTTATCCGACGGATTCTTGATGACACGCAGCACCTCGACCTCCATAATAGCCGGTACGTTCATATCGAGAGCGTATTGGCCTTCGTAGCCGCCCTCTTCCAAAGAGCCCGACGAAAGGTAGGCGATGGTCGATGGCAGATAAAGGCGCACCTTTGAGCCTTTGCGCATCACGAACTCCGTTCCGCGGCAAATATCCCTCTTATCTTCACGCTGAACATACTCCTCCGAGAGTGTAATCTTGTTGCGGGTTGAGATATATGTGCCTTCGAGCAGACCATAGTAGTTGTTTACACCGCAGTAGTTCATATACGGAACATAGTGCGTGTAGTCGGTATATGTGCCCTGCATACGGGCAACCATCTCCTTACGCGTTGCGCAGACATTACCCTCCAAGTCGTAGCCCGTGTAGTTATAGACAATCCAGCAGGTGTCCTGCTCCATTATAGGCTCGCCACCAAAGTCGTTCTCGTCTATTGCCGGTGATGTTTCGCCCCAAGCAAGCACATCGACATAGTACTCGCCTTCGGTTTGGTAGTTGCCCAGGAGTTCGGGGCGATTCTTCTTAATCCAGGCGCGAAGCGAACGCTTCTCCATCTTCTCGCCCGAGAAAGCCTCCTCTTTGGCGCACGAAACAAGTGCTATGGCGCACAAACAAACTGCTATTGTGAAAATACGTTTCATATAATCGTTAATCATCTCTATTTCGAAACATTCAAAATCTTAATATACCACGCGATTGACGAACGTTTGGGAACTGTGCCAATCTTGTTTTTGTTGTAGGCTGCCGTATAGGCCATATAGACCTGTACGGAGTCCTGGTCACGACAGCCCATCAATGCCGTCTCCAATCCTCGGATAATATCCGTACGGCCGAGGGTGATAGTCAGAGGCTCCTCCGACCACTTCAAATCGGCATACGGATTTTTGCTCTCACTCTCGACTTTCGATATCGATTCGGGAATGTTGGACCAATAGAGGTCCTTGACCGATGGTTCCGAACCGTTGAAAACATAGGCATCGAATGCAATCTGAACCGTACTGCCTCGCTCGATGACGCTCCACTCGTCGCGCCCCTCCTCGTAGTAGTTGGGTATGTGACGATAGACCGATTGACCGAATTGGGTATAAAACGCAGGTTGCTCTTCGATGACATTGCCCATATCCTCTTCGGCAACCAGACGACGAGCCGAAGTGAGGTAGCGGATAATCGCCTCTTTTTGTGGAGTGAATATATCCTCTTCCTCGTTGCAACCACAGCAAATCAACGCTGCAACCGATATTGCTATGTAGAAAAGTCGTTTCATAGTCGTATAACGCGCAAAGATATGAATTATTACATAAAAAACCGAATAATTCAGCCCGATTGTGCCAATTTTACAACTGTTTGAGTGCCGAGCGTACCGCATCCTCGACCGATAAGGTCGGGTCGTCTTTGAAAAGTCGGCGCAATACCTTCTCCGATGCACCCTTTTGGAAACCGAGCATAACGAGTGCCGAGAGTGCTTCGTCGTATGCCTCGTTGTGAGCGTCGGCCGTGAGTGTTGGCGTTGCGTCGGCCGTGAGGTCGAGCATACGACCGCTCAAATCGACGATGATTTTTTGAGCCGTTTTAAGCCCCAAACCCTTGACATTTTTGAGCAATACGGCATTGCCTGTTGCTATAATGTTGCGCAACTCCGACGGGGAGTAGGTCGATTGAATCATTCGCGCAGTGTTGCCTCCCACGCCCGAGACGCCAATGAGCAGGCGGAAGAGTTCGCGCTCGGCCTTCGTCGCAAAACCATAGAGCAGGTGAGCATCTTCGCGTACGATGTGGTGCAGGTAGAGCGTTGTTTGCTCGCGATTCTCGATTTCGGAGTAGGTCTGCAACGAGATATTGATAAAGTATCCGATGCCGCCGGCCTCGACAACAGCGTGTGCAGGGGCGACCTCTGTCAGTTTTCCGGTAATGTATTCGTACATAATAGTCGTTTGTCGGTGTTTGTTCGACGTAAATAACCTACAAATATACGATTTTCGCGTGAAAATTACGTTGGTTGCAGAAAAATAGTTATCTTTATCGACAAAATTATGGAACAACGCCTACTTGATATATTAAAGCAAACGTGGGGATACGACTCGTTTCGCCCTATGCAGCAAGAGATTATCGCATCGGTTATGGCTGGTCGCGATACGCTTGCGTTGATGCCTACGGGTGGCGGTAAGTCGCTGACCTATCAAATTCCGGCGTTGGCCAAAGAGGGTCTTTGCATCGTCGTTACACCTCTTATTGCGTTGATGAAAGACCAGGTAGACCGTTTGCGCTCAAAGGGTATATCGGCTGTTGCCGTACACTCGGGTCTGTCGTATCGTCAAATAGATATTCTGCTCGATAATTGCGTCTATGGAGATGTGAAATTTCTATATGTGTCGCCCGAGCGCCTCACCTCCGAGACTTTCCGCCTTCGAGTGCAACGTATGCCTGTTTCGCTGCTTGCGGTTGATGAGGCCCATTGTATATCACAGTGGGGCTACGATTTCCGCCCCTCCTATCTGCGTATTGCCGAATTGAGGGATATGTTGCCCGATGTTCCGGTGCTTGCACTGACCGCTTCGGCTACACCTCGTGTGGCCGACGATATTATGGAGAAGCTCGCCTTCGACCAGAAGCGGGTGTTGCGTAGCTCCTTTGCGCGCCCCAATCTCTCCTATGCAGTTCGTAAGGTTGATGATAAAAACGAACACCTGATGCGAATTGTAACCAATGTACAGGGGTCGGGAATTGTCTATGTGCGTTTGCGCGAGGCGGCCGAAAAGGTTGCGGCCTATCTGTGCGAGCAGGGTATATCGGCTGCCTACTATCACGGTGGTCTGCCAAATGCCGCACGAAGTATCAGACAAGATGAGTGGCTGTCGGGCAAGGTGCGTATTATGGTGGCTACCAATGCCTTCGGTATGGGTATCGATAAGCCCGATGTGCGATTTGTTGTCCACTATTCGATGTGCGATTCGTTGGAGAGTTACTATCAGGAGGCGGGTCGTGCAGGTCGTGACGGTGTGCGGAGTTATGCCGTGTTGCTTGTTGCGCCCAACGATAGGGATAATATCGTGCGTCGCTTCGAGTCGGAGTTCCCGAAACTCGAAGTCGTAAAGCGTGTCTATGAGCGAATTTGCTCATATTTGCAGGTGGCGATAGGCGATGGCGCACAGGCTTCGTTTATCTTTAATATTCACGATTTCTGTCATCGCGAACACCTCTACGCCGGTACTGTTACCAACGTCTTGGCGCTGTTGGAGCAGAATGGCTATATGACCTTTATCGACGAACACGAAAACCCAGCGCGGTTGATATTCCGTGTCGGTCGCGACGACCTCTATAAAATTCGCACCGAGTCGCGCAATGTCGATGTTGTGTTGCGCGCCATATTACGCCTATATAACGGTGTGTTTACCGATTTTAGGCCGATAGATGAGATGGAGATTGCCGCTGCGAGTGGCTGCTCTCCGCGAGATGTTCACGAGGTACTGAAATATCTGTGGCGCGCCAATATTATCCGCTACATACCGGCCAACCATTCGCCGTTAATCTACTTTGACGAGGAGCGACTGCCTGTTGCCGACCTCTATATCTCTCCCGACACATATACGCGTCGCAAGGAGATGGTGCGCGAGCGTTTCGATAATATGTTGCGTTACGCCTCCGAGGAGTCGGAGTGCCGAAGCGAGGTCTTGGAGCGTTACTTTGGTGTCGAGGATTCGCAGCCGTGCGGAGTGTGCGATATATGTTTGGCGCGTAAGCGTCGTGATACAAAACGCGACGTCTCGGCCGAGGTCGAGGGTGCGTTAAGGGCTGGGGCGTTGAGTGTTCGGGAGGTTGTCGCTGCGTTGCGATGCAAACCCGAAGATGTTACCTCTACGGTGAGTGCAATGCTTGCCGATGGTCGCCTTACGATGGGCGACGATGGACGTTTGCGATTGGTTGCACCTCGCAACTAACTCGACAGGGGGTCGGCAGAGTTGGTCGATGCCGTAAAATCGCCTAAAAATGGCCAAAAAACGCCAAAAAATAAATCTTTGCCCCGAAAAATCGAAAAATTGGTCTCTTAAATTGGGTAAATCGGAAAATAAATATTATTTTTGCGCGTATTATAATAGGGAGAAGAGTGGCTTTTTTTTGTTATCCATTTGCCGAGCCTTTTCCCGAATGTAAGAGTTAATAAGGAGAAACTTAAAAATAAAAGAAATGTTAACGGAAGAAGAAAAGAATGCAGGTTTGGTTGAACGTGTTGAGCGTATCAATATCGAAAACCAAATGAAGACTGCCTACATCAACTATTCGATGTCGGTAATCGTTTCGCGTGCTTTGCCTGATGTGAGGGACGGTTTGAAGCCTGTTCATCGTCGAATACTCTTCGATATGAGCGAGCATCTCCACCTCTATCACGACAAACCTTATCGTAAGTCGGCCCGTATTGTCGGTGACGTGTTGGGTAAGTTCCACCCACACGGCGACTCTTCGGTGTACGATGCAATGTGTCGTATGGCGCAGGATTGGGCTATGCGCTATCCTATGGTCGATGGTCAGGGTAACTTCGGTTCGTCCGATGGTGACCGTCCGGCTGCTATGCGTTATACGGAGGCTCGTTTGCGTAAGATTTCGAGCCTTATTATGGCCGATATCGACAAAGAGACTATCGATTGGAATTTGAACTTCGATGGTGTGGAGAAAGAGCCAGATGTTTTGCCTACGCGTATTCCACTCTTGCTTGTCAATGGTGCAAGCGGTATTGCAGTCGGTATGGCAACCAATATGGCACCACACAACCTTGGCGAGGTTATCGATGCTTGTTGCGCCTATATCGATAATCCGGAGTGCGAGTGCGAGGAGTTGCTCCACTTTGTAAAGGGTCCCGATTTCCCTACCGGTGGTATAATCTATGGCTACGCAGGTGTTAAGGAGGCGTTGCTTACGGGTCGTGGCCGTGTTGTTATCCGTGCGAAATACGAGATAGAGACCGCTAACAATGGCCATCAGTCGATTGTCTTTACCGAGATGCCGTATATGGTTAGCAAGGAGGATTTGTGTAAGCATATCGCCCAACTTATCCACGATGGCAAACTCGAAGGTATCTCCGATGTGAATGACGAGTCGTCCGACCGTGATGGTACACGTTTGGTTGTTCAGCTCAAACGTGATGCTGTTGCCAATGTCGTTGTCAATATGCTCTTTAAGCATACGGCATTGCAGTCGTCGTTTGCGGTTAATAATATTGCCCTGGTTAAGGGCCGCCCAATGTTGCTCAACTTGAAAGACCAAATCAAGTACTTCATTGAGCATCGCCACGATGTTGTTCTTCGCCGTACGCGCTACGATTTGCGTGTAGCCGAGGAGCGCCTGCATATTGTGCAGGGTCTGCTTATCGCCCACGACAATATCGACGAGGTTATCCGCCTTATCCGTGCTGCGAAGAATCCGGAGGAGGCACGCCAATCGCTTATGGCGGCGTTCGGATTGAGCGAGTTGCAGGCTGCTGCAATTGTCGAGATGCGTTTGCGCTCGCTTACGGGTCTCGAACACGGCAAGCTGACGGCGGAGCGCGACGAGTTGATGGCCAATATCCAATACTACAACGATGTCCTTGCCAACGAGTCGATGCAGATGCAGATTGTCAAGGAGGAACTTATCGCTGTGCGTGACGAGTATGCCGACGAGCGTAAGTCGGAGATTATCTACTCGTCGGAGGAGTTCAATCCAGAGGACTTCTATGCCGACGAAGATATGGTTATTACCATTTCACACTTGGGTTATATCAAGCGTACATCGTTGGCCGAGTACCGCACACAGAACCGTGGCGGTGTCGGCTCAAAGGGTAGTGCAACCCGTGATGAGGACTTTATCGAGCATATCTATGTAGCGTCGATGCACAATACGATGATGTTCTTTACCGAGCGCGGTCGTTGTTATTGGCTCAAAGTATACGAAATTCCGGAGGGAACACGTTCTTCAAAGGGACGAGCAATCCAAAACGTTATCCAGATTGAGCCGGACGACAAGGTGCGTGCCTACATCAACTGCAAGCGTTTGAACGATGCCGAGTATGTTGATAACAACTATATCATTATGTGTACGAAGGACGGTACCATTAAAAAGACCAAGTTGGAGGCATACTCCCGTCCGCGTGCAAATGGTGTGAATGCGATTGTAATCCGCGAAGGCGACCAACTTATCGAGGCTAAACTTACGAGCGGTCACGCCGAGGTGATGATTGCAACCCGTGAGGGTAAGGCTATCCGCTTCAACGAGGAGACGGTGCGTCCTGTTGGCCGAACAAGTATGGGTGTGCGTGGCGTTTCGCTCGAAGATGGCAACGAGGCTATCGGTATGATTTGTATCGAGCCTGATTCGAAGCAGGATGTATTGGTACTTTCGGAGAACGGCTTTGGTAAGCGTACCGATTTGGACGAGTACCGTATTACCAATCGAGGCGGTAAGGGTGTTAAGACCATCAATATTACCGACAAGACGGGTAAGCTTATCTCGATTCAGGCAGTAACCGACGAGAACGACCTGATGATTATCAATCGCTCGGGCCTGACTATCCGTACAGCCGTAGACCAAATTCGTCTTGCTGGTCGTGCAACGCAGGGTGTCAAGATTATCAACCTGCGCGAGGGCGATGTGATTGCATCGGTAACAGCTGTTCCAAAGACCGAAGAAGAGGAGGAGTTGCCTGTAACCGAGCAAGTTGAGGGTGCAGAGGGTGTTGAGGTTGTGGCAACCGAGCCACAAGCCGAGGCTGCCGATGCGAATAACGAAAACAAAGAATAACAAATATTAAATCGTTTACGATTATGAAAAAATCAATCTTAATGGTGATGGCTTTGATGGTGCTGGCAGTACCAACCGTCACAGGTCAGAAAATCAATGCAGAGGCAACTTTGGCAAAACTCGCAAAGTGTGACGCTGATGTAGCAAACGAAAAGAAGGCTGTAAAGTCGGCAACTTGGATTAACCGTGCAAAGGTCTATTTCGAGGCTTTGGAGTTGCCAACCAAGAACTTGTTTGGTGGTTGCGAGACTGTGCTCATTATCCCTAATATGGGCGAGCCGGAGGAGACTACAACCGATAAGGCTGGTCGTCAGGTTTGGGTATATCCGTGGGTTAAGTTGTATATCGCAAATAACCGCCTCATTGGCTGGGAGCAGACCCGCGAAATCAAGGAGGGTCTCTACGATGTAATCCGCGAGGCTACCGATAAGGCTTGCGCTATGGACGAGAAGGCTGTATCGAAGGTTAAGCCTATTCTCGACAACCTTATCGACTACTACAAGACTCGTGCTGCTGCTGCGGAGGAGATTCAGAACTATCGTGTAGCTGTTGATTCGTTTGTTAAGGCTGCCGAGTTGCAGGGCAATACCGCTATCTATTCGCAGGTAGACCCTCAATTCTACTTCTCGGCTGGTGGTTATGCTGCATTCTTGGGTGGCGAGGACGCTTCGTTCTACAAACTCGGTGAGCAGTACCTCAATAAGGCCAAGGAGTTGGGTTATGTAGATAACAATGGTAACCTCTACTACTTCCTCTTCCACTGCTACTATGGTCAGAAAGATGCCGACCGCGAGAATGTATTCAAGGCAAAGGCTATCTTGTTGGAGGGTATCGAGAAGTTCCCTACTAACGATAAGATTCTCGACAATATGGTACAGCTCTACACTATGGAGGAGGGCGTTGGTGACCCTGCCGAGTTGGTTGGCACTATCGACAAGTTCCTTGCCGAGACTCCCGATAACCCAGACTTGTGGTTCGGTCGCGGTCAGGTGTTCTACAAATTGAAGAACTACGACGAGTGTATTGTTTCGTTCTTGAAGATTAACGAGTTGAAGCCAAACGACTACGATACCAACTTCTATCTCGGTTACTTCTATATCACCAAGGGCGACGAGGAGAACCGTCAGCTCAATGCCAAGGCCGACACCTTTACAAGTATGGAGGAGTATCAGGAGGCAAAGCAGAAGGTTGATGCTGTTTATATGAACGCACTCCCTTACTTCGAGAAAGCTTTTGAGTTGAATTCGGAGAAGGTTGATTGCGCACAGATGCTTAAAGAGTTGTGCTTCCGTTTGCGTACCTACGATGGCGTGATGGATAAGTACAAGAAGTACAACGCTGCATACAAAAAACTCAAAGGTATCGAGTAATTCGTTCCATTAACCAATAGGCACTCATCGAAAGATGGGTGCTTTTTTTGTTTATTCTCGGAAAATTTGTATCTTTGTGATAACTAAAAGAATCAGATATGGGAAATAAAATTAACGACCCTATTGCCCGATTGATGGGTTTGCGCTACAAATCCCACCCGTGGCACGGTATCGAGGTGGGCGATAAGGCTCCCGAGGTTATTACCGCATTTATCGAAATGGTGCCAACCGATACCGTTAAATACGAGTTGGACAAAGTGAGCGGCTATCTTAAAATTGACCGTCCGCAGAAGTATTCCAACGTAATCCCTGCACTCTATGGCTTTGTTCCACAGAGTTTTTGTGGCGAGAGCGTTGCCGAGTATTGTATGAGGCAGTGCGGTCGTAGCGAGATTGTTGGTGACGGCGACCCGCTCGATATTTGTGTGCTGACCGAACGCGACATTGCCCACGGCGATATTATCGTCAATGTTCGTCCTATCGGTGGTTTCCGTATGCTCGATGGTAATGAGGCCGACGATAAGATTATTGCCGTATTGCGTCACGATGTTACATATAGTGGCTATAACGATATATCCGAACTTCCGAAGGGTGTTATCAACCGTTTGAAGCACTACTTCCTGACCTATAAGGATATGCCCGATTCCGAACCACAGAAGAAGAAGGTTGAGATAACCCACGTCTTTGGTCGCGAAGAGGCCTACGAAGTGATTTCGCGCTCGTTGGAGGATTATAAGAATCACTTTAATGGGTTGGACGAGATTTTGCGTCACGTGTAAAAATCGCATAATAAGCAGTGTTTACTGCGTTACGCTTGCAAGGGGTGACAGTCACATACGCCAAGTATGTTCCTGCCACCCCTTACTGCGCAAGCCTTGTAACCACAGCCTCTTATGCAATTTTTTGGTGAGCAGATTACTGTGTTAAACTGCGGTAGCCGAGGTGCTCACATACGTCGAGTATGCTGCGCACTCGGCTCCTTGTTTGCCTTGTAACCATCGGCTTAAAATTCGATTTAACATTTATTATGATTTTTCGCAATATTACCCCTTACTGCGCAAGTCTTGTAACCACAGTCTCTTATGCAATTTTTTGGTGGGCAGTTTACTGTGTTAAACTGCGGTAGCCGAGTTGCGATGTGTCGGCAAAACAAAACAGCGGATTGCACATTTGGAGCAATCCGCTGTTTTGTTTGTGTCAAATCATTCCCTATATAAATATATATTTGAGAATGAAGAGTATGCTTAAAATACATAGAGCGATATTGAGTCGCTTGAAGTTGCCGCAAATCAAATTTATCAGCACATAGCAGATGCAGCCCAGCAATATACCGTTCGAGATGGAGTATGTCATCGGTATTGCGATAAGGCAGATGAATGCTGGAATGGATTCGGCATAGTCGTCGAGGTCGATTTTCTTTACAGGGTCGAGCATCATAAGTCCTGTAATTATCAATACAGGGGCTGTCGCTGCCGCAGGAATCGACAAGAAGAGTGGCGAAAAGAAGAGTGCAAACCCAAAGCAGCAAGCTATGGCAAATGCCGTAAGACCCGAGCGACCACCGATTGCTATACCCGAAGCACTTTCGACGTAGGTTGTTGTGGTCGAAGTGCCAAGTATTGCTCCTGCTGTCGTTGCTATGGCGTCGGCCATCAGGGCCTGCTTGCCTCGATATAAGCTACCATCTTTATTGACCATATTGCTCTTGGTGCAGACACCTACAAGAGTTCCTATCGTGTCGAACATATCGAGGAAGAGGAATGTAAAGACCACGACAAGCATATCGAGCGTAAAGATATTCTCCCACTCAAACTGCAAAAATATAGGTTCAACCGATTGTGGTGCCGAGACTATGCCTTTGAAGTCGGTTATGCCCATTGGCAGACCTATAAGCATTGTGCAGAGAATGCCCCACAGCATCGCTCCCGGTATCTTTTTAACCCATAGCAGGGCGGTTATAATCAGTCCGATAAATGTTAGCAGTGGAGCTCCCGAGGTAATATCGCCAAGTTTTAGCAGGGTAGCATCGTCGTTGATTACAACGCCGGCATTTTGTAGACCGAGGAAGGCGATAAATAGTCCGATACCTCCACCTATGGCATATCGCAGATTTTGAGGAATGGCATTGACTATCGCTTCGCGGAGGTTGGTTATGGTCATCAATATAAACAACAAACCCTCGATAAATATTGCCGTCAGGGCGAATTGCCAACTCTTGCCCATACCCATACAGACGGTAAAGACGAAGAATGCGTTAAGGCCCATACCGGGGGCTAATCCGAATGGGAGTTTGCCCCATACGGCCATTACAAGCGAACCGATAATGGCAGCCAATGCAGTTGCTGTAAATACTGCGCCTGTTGGCATACCGTCGAGATGTGAGAAGATGTCGGGATTGACGGCGAGAATATACGACATCGTCAAAAATGTGGTAATGCCTGCAAAAATCTCGGTTCGAATGGTCGTCTGCTTGGCATCGAAACCGAAAAGGGTGTGCAATACTTTGTCGAGCGTCATTTTGTCGATATTTGGGCTATTGACTAAAAATTCTTAAACGTAGTCCACGAAGCATTGGTCTCGGCCGTTGTCTCGATAGCGTCAGGGAGGTTGGCGAAGTAGTCAAAGCCTGTCCACGTCTCGACCTGGTCTACCGATACAGCATACTTGTCGTAGGTGTCGGAGTAGGCCTTGTTCTCAAACCAGAAACCAACGGTCGAGGCCGCAGTGACTGTACCTGCCGAATTGGTCGTTACCTTCAATACCACCTTGTAGAAGTAGTTTGGTACAGGAATGTTCTTCGTGTCGTCTTTGGCTGTGGTGTAGTTGATGGTCTTTGTCTCGCCCTCTTTTGCAAAGGCTACACCTGTTACAACATAGACAATCTCGCTCTCGCCGATAGATTGTATTGCCGCTTCGAGATTGCTCCATATTCCGCTGTTGAATTTTTCGTGAATTTGCGGAACGGAGTTGGTGACGTAGAATGTTTGCAACTGCATATTCTTAATACCGTTGCGTGCTGCGTTAGGAATTAAGTGGCCTCGTACATAGGTGTCGGTATAACTGCGCGAGCAGAGATTGACCTGATATGCCTCACTGATGAGCGGGTTGTACGACCAATTATTCGGGCGCGAATAGGAGCCCATATGCTTTGCCTCGATTGGGTATGCGACCCACATCGTCGTATAGGTCGAAGTGTCGTAGTAGTGCGTATAGTTACGCTCGCCCGACTCCATAACCTTATACTCGGCAGCATTAGGGTAGCGACCGTCGGTGCGTACGGCTGGAAGTTCGAGCCAACTCTCCGAAGGGGCGTTTGCTGCCGATTTAATGGTGAGTGTCGAGTGGTTGCTGTTGATTGTCGAGCCATCGGTTGCGGTACAAGTTGCATATACATCGTACGATGCTGCGGCCAACGTGACGTTGCTAACCATCGCATAGGTCTCTGTGGTGCCTACGTTGTACGAAGCCGTTGTGGTAGAGCCGTTGCTCGATATGAATACGAAACGTACCTCGCCATTGGCGATGCTTTGCGGATTTTCGACCACACAACCGGCCCAAGCCTTGCTACCATCTGCTCCCACTTCCAACGACGATAATACGGGCGCAGGCGTTGTGATATCGCCCGAGCCACCGCCATCGACATTCTCCATATCGACAACGAACGACGAAACCTCGCCTTGCACGAAGTCGAGTGTACGGCCGCTCATCGAAATACTCTTTGAGTATGTTTGACCGTTGGTGGCTGTAATCTCGATTTTCAGGTCGCCTTTGTTGCCAAGCGATGCTGGTGCGCAACCAAACCAAAAGATGTTGTCTTCGACATTTGTAGCGTTGAGCGTAATGCTATAAACATTGGCGTTGAGCAGTTGCCCTACGTTAGTGCCATCGTAATAGTAGTAGCAACTCTTGCCGGCAAGCGCAACGGGCGAGGTGATGGTTACCGATGCGATTGGCGTCGAGAAGTTGGCGATTTTCATCTTGCCATAGGCTGCAACGTGGCGGAAGGTCATCACACCCGACGAAGGCAAACCATTGGTGTAGTTGAGCGATGCTGTGAGCAGGTGTGCCGACTCGTCACACGAGCCTGCGAGTGGCGTCTGCACGTCGGGAATAACGACGTAGAGGTCTTTGTATTTGGTGTTGATACCCGTAAATCCACCCTTGCACGTTCCCGTAGCAGAGTATATGCCCTTTGGCACGAAGGCTCTGATTATGCCGCTCGTTTTGCCGTCACTCGTAAGTTTTACGCTGAATTTAGCCGATGCGCCAGCACAGCTGTTGGTAGCCTCTGCGAGGGTCGATGCACCATTGAGATTGAATAGGGCGGTCTCGTCGCCGCTCCAATTCGATTTGTAGCCCGTGCTGCCTTTGTCGCCAAAAGCGGAGCGGGTCAAATCCATATCAGCCGAGAGGGTAACAACAACACTTGGTCGCTGGTCGGCAAAGTTGTCAAATTCGCCCTGACAACATACGGCACATATCGCCATTGCGACAATGGCAACAATCAAACCTTTGATATTTAAGCCTCTTTTCATACTCTTTGATGTGTTAGAATGAACCGTAATCCTTTTCGGGAGCCTCTTCGGTTGAAGTTGATGAGAAGTCGTAGCCTCGCTCTAC
>JAGBWT010000125.1 GCA_017629615.1 Alistipes sp.
CCGGGCATTACGCCAAGCCACTGCATCGACTCGAAAAGAAACGGGAATGCGACGGAGAGACCGAAGAGACTCTTTCCGACGGCCCCTCCGTCGCATAACTCCAATTGAATAGTTAGCAGAGCCGCATACCACAAAGCATCGGGCAGGCAGAAGATTATCCAACTTATGATTGGACCACAATTGGCATAATCTATCTCTATTTTGATTTTAGCCAACCACTCGGCATCGAAGGGCATAAGAAACAACACCTCTTGCCTACAAGTAGCATAAATCAAAGCACCTGCCAATAATAGCAGAAATGATATAATGGCTCGAAGAAACACTATCGACTTCTTAAATGGCTTATATCTTCTTTATAATAAGTTTTATTGCGGCATGAAGGGTGTACGGTCGGGTAAGCCGAGTCCAAATTTACGGAATGCGCGCCATTCTCCAATGCAACAACAGCAGCTTTGATAGCAGCTGTCGCAGAAGATACACTATGTGTTGAACTTTGCCCGTTCTCTGCAACAATTGTCACTGTGTATTCAGCATCTGGAGCCGCTTTGTATAGCGCAACCGCAGCACCGACCGCCTTAACGATTGCGCCAATTGTTATTGCTTGCGCTGAAGCCACGCTAACACCAAACATCATTACCACTGCTGTCAATAAAATCTTTTTCATAATCTTTAAGTTTTAAGTTTAAGAATCCCTACTCTGTTGCGGATTTTCGGGTTGTTCCGCTGTACCTTCAAAGGGTGACGGATACGCACAAAAAAAAGCGCGGTACTTTCTGTATCTCGCTCTGACAAGGTGTTTGGCGTAACCCAACGGAATCGAAACAGCAAAAAGCCCACGCTAACTATGGCGTGAGCATTCCAATTGCTATTCCGTTTTCTCTATTTAAGTCGCCAAACTTTTGTCAGAGATTGAATAAATCAAAATGCTTTTCCTTATAATATGTCTAAATTGTGCGTATCAAACTATACGCTATGCTTCATAGGCTATCGGTTTTTACTGTTTCAATAGTGCAAATATACAAATTATATCTAATATCGGGCAATTATTTACCATTTTATTTTATGGCTTGCACTTTCCGCAAAAATTGATTATCTTCGCAAGTTGTAAAGATTTTACCGCAACCAAAGATGAGATTTTTTTCGATAATCGTCGCAATATTGATGTTTGCCCTCACATCGACAGCGCAAAATGTCGCTACGGGCGAGCGTGCGCCTCGCATAAAGGGCGAGCGACTGCTTGGCCGCAGATTGCCGAAGGGCGAAAAGTTTGCCTACATAGGTTTTGTCCACTCGGCAAGCGTACCTTGTCGCGAGAGTGCCGAAAAGGTCGTCGGAGCGACGCGCGAGATTGCCAACATTCCGTGCGTATTCTTCACGAAAGAGGGGGCAGAGGTCACAGCCAAATGGTTACTTAATATGGCCGACGAGAGGGTTGCGATACAGACCTCGGCACGCAACGCCTACGAGCGTTACGAGGTTAGCTATGCGCCGTTTGGCGTCATCATCGACCACAAACGTCGCGTGCTATGGCTCGGCAACCCGACGATGCTCGACAAACAACAAATCGAATATATAATCAACAACCGCAAAAAGATATGTCATTTACGAAGATAGACCACTACGAGAAGGAGTATCTCGACGCGCATCACGACAGCGCACTCAACGTCACCGAGGGTGTCGAGGACCAACCAATGGTAAGCCCCTACTTTGTACGCAAGCGCAAGCGTCGTCTGACGACCGACGAATATGTAGCCGGCATTCTTGATGGCAACATTACGATTTTGTCGCAGGCTATCACGCTCATCGAGAGCAACAACCCCGACAACTACGCCCAGGCGCAGGAGATTATCGAGCGCTGTCTGCCATACGCAGGCAAGTCGGTGCGCATAGGCATCACAGGCGTTCCGGGTGCGGGCAAATCGACCTTTATCGAGGCGGTAGGCAATATGGTGACATCGATGCACCACAAGTTGGCGGTATTGGCTATCGACCCATCGTCGGAGCGCAGTGGTGGCTCAATCCTCGGCGACAAGACCCGTATGGAGAGCATCTGCCACAACCCCGACGTATTTATCCGCCCTTCGCCATCGGCAGGCTCGCTCGGAGGTGTAGCACGCAAGACTCGCGAGACGGTCGTATTGTGCGAGGCGGCAGGTTTCGACGTCATCTTTATCGAGACGGTCGGTGTAGGCCAATCCGAAACGGCCGTACACTCGATGGTCGATATGTTTATGCTGTTGCAGATTTCGGGTGCCGGTGATGAGTTGCAGGGTATCAAGCGCGGTATTATGGAGATGGCCGACCTGATGGTCATCACAAAGGCCGATGGTGAGAACGTCCACAAAGCCAACCTCGCCAAAGTGCAGTTCCAGAACGCATTACACCTCTTCCCGCTCCCCGCTTCGGGTTGGAGCGCGAAGGTTTATACCTGCTCATCGGTCGAGCGCACCGGCTTGGAGGAGGTTTGGAAGGGCATCGAGGA
>JAGBWT010000126.1 GCA_017629615.1 Alistipes sp.
GGGCTTCCTTACAGAGTCGCCTACGCTAATGACCCTCTCGTTCTGTATTCTGATGTCGCTCAACGTCACCTTTGCAAACCTTTGGGGCATAATCCTCAAAGAGTGGAAGGGCTGCTCGAAAAAGACCATTGCAGTACTCATTTTGGGTATTGTGGTCTTGGTATTGAGTTCGTTCCTACCCGAATTGCTCAAATAGTGGCGATAAGGCTATAACAATAAAGCCTGTCTACGAGTGTAGACAGGCTTTATTGTTTGGTATTGGTGGAGATTACAAACCGAGTTTCTCGCGAATCGACTGTGGCAACGCGTTGCGATTAACCATAATCGACATAGTCTTATACTCGACAAACGGACGCGAGAAGTAGTAGTAGCCATCGTATGGAGGGCGAACACCCCACGAGTTCTTAACCTTGTAGTACGGGTTGCCACACTGGTCTACGGCTGTACCTACGATAACCATACCGTGGTCATCGGTAGTCTGGTAGCGGTCGAAGGCCTCCTGACGCATCTGCTGCGTAATCTTCTTCTCCTTGCCCGGAGCATCGAAGCTATACAGAGCCTCGTTGCGCTCCTTCTCGGTCATACTACCCCAACGCTCGGCATCGGTACCGCTCATATTATCGACATTATCCTCCGGAACGATAGCAATAGCCTTCGTGCGACTGAAACCCTTCTCCGACACGTCCGAAGCCCAACCAATCGAGTAGCCATTTTCGAGTGCATTATCGACACACGCCATCATCTCTTCGAGTGGCACGTTATAGACCGAAGCCCACATCCAGTTGTCGGGCACCTCGATAACGAACTGCGAATAGAATGGGTGGTGAGTGAACGACGACAACGACACGAAGTCCTCCATCTTCACAGGCAACGACTCGGCAAACGACTTCGGAGTATACTCCTTGCCCTTATAGGTAAACTTCTCCGGCATCTGACCAAAGTAGGCGTCGAGGATACCGTTGAGACCCGCCTGCCAAGCGGTGGTCAAAGTCTTATTAGGGTTGCGTACAATAGCCTCAACATACGACTTCAACACTGCATCAATCTCGTTGAAGTGAGGCAATTCGGTACCATAGTTAAGGCCCTCATACACCTCCTGCGGAACGATACCGTAACGCTTGATACCCTCCGTAACGTCGTGGAACGCTCCACCTACCGCAAAATTGAGTGCGCCATGCAGACGGACATACTTCACAGCCTTCTCGAAGTAGATATTACGAACAATCCACATCTCCGAGAGATCCATCTCCTCGCCACCGGCACGCATAATCTCGTTCTCGATATACGACAGAGCCGAGAAGCACCAGCAAGTACCACTACGGAATTGGTTCTTAATAGAGGTGGTCGGAATCGAAATCTTGTCGGTAAAGATATAGCCCTTTGGAGCCTCCTTCTTATCCGCTTTCTTGGCCTGCTTATCGGCCGCAACAGCCACCGAGCAAGAGATGGCAGCCATCAACAATACGATAATAATCTTTTTCATAGGTCTCTTATTTCTTGGTATTTTTTACGATATTAACACACTCCTCGTAGGTCAGTTTCTCGGGTTGTGCGTTCTTTGGCAAGCGATAGTTCTTACCCTTGTAGGCGATATATGCGCCATAGCGACCATTCTTGATAGTCATAGCGCTATCCTCGGCAAAGGTTTTGAGCGGAGTGTTGGCCGTAGCAGCCTGCTCGCGCTGCGCCTCGACAAGCTCTACTGCACGCTCGTAGCTTACCGTATATGGGTCGTCGCTCTTGGCCAACGATGCGAACATCTTGCCGTGACGAACGTAGCCGCCAAATTTACCGATACCGACAATCAACTCCTCACCCTCGAACACGCCTACGTTGCGAGGCAAAGCGAAGAGTTCGAGAGCCTCCTCCAAAGTTATCGACTCGATAAGTTGGCCCTTCTTCATCGATGCATAGCGAGGTTTCTCGCCATCGGGAGCAACAATCTCGACCATTGCGCCATAGCGACCCAAACGGGCCTTAACCACACGACCGCTCACAGGGTCGATACCCAACTCGCGTGCCTGCTGACGACTCGAAGCCTGCGTCTCGATTGCGCCCTCAACCATCTTGTGGAATGGAGCGTAGAAGGTATCTATCATAGCCGTCCATTTCTGCTCGCCCTCGGCAATACGGTCGAACTCCTTCTCGACGTTGGCCGTAAAGTTGTAGTCCATAATCGGAGCAAACTGCGATTCGAGGTAGTCGTTTACCAACATACCTATATCGGTTGGCGAAAGGCGATTCTTCTCGGCACCATAGTTCTCCGAGCATCGCTTCTCGGTTATGTTCTCACCGCGCAACGTGAGGCTCGTGTAGCTGCGCTTCTGGGCTGGGCGCGAACTCTTCTCGACATATCCGCGAGTGATGATAGTCGAGATGGTCGGAGCATAGGTCGAAGGACGACCGATACCCAACTCCTCCATACGCTTTACGAGCAGAGCCTCGTTGTATCGAATTGGAGCCTGTGTAAATCGCTCGGTCGCCGTGATTGCGTGGTAGCAGAGCGATGCACCCTCGGGAAGATATGGCAAGGTTGCCACCTCGTCACCCTCGGTATGCTCGTCATCGACACTCTCCGAATAGAGTCGCAAGAATCCATCGAAACGCATCGTCTCACCAACAGCCACAAAGCACTCTTCGCAACCCGTAGCCTCGATAGATATGGTTGTGCGGTCGATGTCGGCTGCCACCATCTGCGAGGCAACCGTACGCTTCCAAATCAAGTCGTAGAGACGCTTCTCGGCTGCTGTACCGTCGATTTCGCGACGGTCGATATACGATGGGCGGATAGCCTCGTGAGCCTCCTGCGCACCCTTGCTATGGGTCGTATAGTTGCGAGGCGACGAGTACTGCGCACCAAAGAGGTTCTCAACCTCGGTCTTGCACGCTGCAATGGCTACCTTCGAGAGGTTCACCGAGTCGGTACGCATATAGGTTATCAGACCTCGCTCATAGAGGCGTTGCGCAAGTGACATCGTCTGCGAAACCGACATACCGAACTTACGACCGGCCTCCTGTTGGAGAGTCGAGGTGGTAAATGGCGGTGCAGGATAGCGCTTCGTCGGCTTTGTCTCGTTATGCTTAACGGTGAAGAGAGCCGTACGACACAGATTGAGCATAGCCTCGGCCTGCTCACGCGTTGCAAATCGCTGTGGATACTCCGCCTTGAAGATAATCTTCGCCTCGTCGCTTGGCGAGAAGAATTGCGCCACGACTCTATAATACGAAGTGCTTTGGAACGAGATAATATCGCGCTCGCGCTCAACGATAAGACGTACCGCAACGCTCTGCACACGACCTGCCGAGAGCGATGGTCGCACCTTCTTCCAAAGGATTGGCGACAACTCGAAGCCCACGATACGGTCCAGAACTCGACGTGCCTGCTGTGCATTGACCAAATTCATATCGACAGTGCGCGGATTCTCGATAGCATTGAGAATTGCGCTCTTGGTAATCTCGTGAAATACGATACGACGCGTACGGTCTACGGGCAAATTCAGCACCTCGGTCAGGTGCCAAGCGATTGCCTCTCCCTCGCGGTCTTCATCGGAAGCGAGCCAAACCGTCTCGACCTGCTTCGACAGACGCTCCAACTCCTCGACCAGACGACGCTTATCGGCCGACACCTCGTAGCAAGGACGGTAACCCGCCTCAATATCGATTCCGAGCTCCTTCTTCGACAAGTCGCGGATATGGCCAAAACTCGATTTGACGATATAATCCTTACCGAGGAACTTTTCGATGGTCTTTGCCTTTGCAGGTGACTCGACTATAACTAAATTTTGCTGCATCTTGAATTGCTTATTTTATTTTGTTTCAGACACAACGAAACCAAAGCGCAAACTTTGGTTTCGGGGTCTTTCGCTATTAAATATTCTATTTAACTATCACTCTTCGCGTTGTGCTATTTAATCATCGTATATAGCATCTCGATATGCACCGGAGCTTGAACACGGTCCGACACACCATCCATCTTTGCGCCTTGAAGCACCGTGCGCTTGAAGGTGTATGGAGCGACCGCCTCGGGACCCAGGTACAACGTACGAGGCATAACCTTCTCGTCGTACTTTGCCAGGTCGTCCAACGAACGCACATAGTTGTAGAGACGCTGCATATAGCCCGTGATATTCATCACATAGCAAGCGCGGCTACGATTCAATTCGCCACCATACGCCAACTCGGCCGACTGGTTGGTCTCGGCCTCGAAATCGTAGTCGGAGATGGCTCCCAATGTGCTATAATTGAGGTATGTACCCAATCGCGAAATCGACGAAGCATAGAGTTCGACAAGCGACGCCGCATTGCCCTGCGTGGTCTCCCAACTATAATCGGCACCAGGCATATAGAGCGTCAGCAGACACTGATTGACACCGATTGTGCGATAGTCCAAATCATCGGACGCATTCTCCTTCGAGGTGAGCGATTTGAGTTCGAGAAGGAACTCGTCGGTGAAGTACAACTCGGTTGCAACACCGCCACAACCCTCGATATAGCACTCGCCAAGCAACGTGCGCTGCGAACGAGGAACAACATTACCCGCCTCGTCGTAGCCACTGATATTGATTTCGCCGAGCATCGACGGCTTGCTATCCGTAAGACTGCGCTTGTAGTCGTGCTTTATGTTATTGACCGAGAGGTTGAGATTATCCTCCGGCTTCAACGACTCGTCGATGAAGTAGTACATCATACCCACCGTATCCTTGATAAGCGTAGGGTCTTTCGGATTGCGATTTCGAGCCTCCAACAACAGACCCGAACTTGTGAGTTTGAAGCCATAGAGCGAGCCTCGCTTATTCTCCTCAACCGATGTCGGGTCGGGCACGATGCAGAGGCCGTTGAAATGCTTTGCAAACTTCTTCTCATCGACATAGATACTATCTTCGTCACGGGCATAGCCGTCCCAATCGCTCGACGCATAGTTGTCGGGAATACACATCAGACGACGCACAAAATCCCACGTTGCACCCTTCATATCGACAGGTTCGAGAGTTACGCTCGAACGGTTAGGACCCGTCTTTTTGCCATCGGGGAAGGTGAAGGTAAAGAGTGGCTTCTCGGGATTATAGACCGTCGTAAGGTCGCAGTTGGTGTAGGCTGTCGTATCCTTCTCATCAATCACGCTACCGAAGAGCGAACGCTCAACCTCGTAGACGTGGTAGCGGACAGGGGTCAGCGTATCGCCACCATAGTCCTCGATATCGAGTACAAGATGCAACGAGTCGAAGATTGGTTTGTAACCAAAGCCCTCGTCCTCTTCGAGCTTGTTCATAAACATTATGCTCGATGCAACGGCTGCCGAGCGCACACCAAACGTATCGCTACGCTCAACACCGATATAGCCATACGACACGTTCGACGAGAGCAGCGAATCGCTATGGTAGAGCGAGGTCTCGAAGAATTGGCCATCACGCTCGTCGTAGTGGCTCTCGTTATCGTTGCTTGCCGCAGCATTGAACTTTATGACCTTGCCACCCTTGAAACGCAGGTGGCGAATCTCCATCTTTTGATGGTCGGGTATCATCTCATAACCGAGGTCGCTATCAATAGTTGCCGAGCAAGCTGTCAAAGACAACAGCGCGACCAAACCGACAACTTGGCCAACTATATGGAGTCGGTTAAAACAGTTCATCATAGAATCGTGTATAGTTTTCATAAAATCCCTCTTCGTCCGACGAGTGGTACTCCATCACGCACTTACCGCACGCACGAGCCTCGTCGAGCATCGCCTGCGGTACGTTTGCAGAGCCTGCAATCACTCCGTCTATATTGGTAAGAACGTAGCGATAGAGATTTTCGTATGAAGGGGTGTTGATTATCGAAAGATTTTCGTCCTCGACGCCCTCGCTCTTGATTTTTGCGCAGAGCGCATCGCCAAGCGGAGCCTCGAAGCCTTCGTAGAGCGACATCACTATCTTCACGTCGGCAAAGAGTGGGTCGTCGTTAAAGACCTTGCGCAGATATATCGGAGCTATTGCCGAGAACCAACCGTGGCAATGCACCACATCGGGTTTCCAGCGCAACTTCTTGACCGTCTCCAACACGCCTCGCGCAAAGAAGACCATACGCTCGTCGTTGTCCTCAAACGCGTGGCCCTCCTCGTCGCACAAAACAGCCTTGCGCGAGAAGAAGTCGTCGTTGTCGATGAAATATATCTGAATACGGGCTGCCGGAATCGAAGCCACCTTGATTATGAGTTGGTGGTCGTTATCGTCGATAATCAGGTTCATACCCGACAAACGAATCACCTCGTGCAACTGATTACGGCGCTCGTTAATACAACCATATCGAGGCATAAAGGTACGAATCTCGTTACCGCTCTCCTGCATAGCCTGCGACAAGTGCCTACACAGCAACGACTCCTCGTTTTCGGGAAGATAGGGCGTTATCTGCTGACAAATATAAAGAATTTTGTGGTTAGCCATCGCCTTATTGTTTTATTGCTTTTCCTAAATTATTGTTTCAAATCGCTCGGGTTAGAGAATCAACATCGCATCGCCATACGAGCCAAAACGATACTTCTCCTTGACAGCCTCATCGTAGGCATTCATAACCAAATCGTAGCCACCAAATGCCGCAACCATCATCAGCTGGGTCGATTCCGGCAGGTGGAGGTTCGACACCATAGCATCGGCAACCGTAAAGTCGTATGGGGCGAAGATAAACTTGTTGGTCCAACCGTTCTGCGCCTTAATCTGGCCGTGGGTCGAGACAACTGTTTCGAGCGTACGCATAACGGTCGTACCGATAGCGACAAGGCGGTTACCAGCACGCTTGGTCGAATTGACCTCCTCGGCCGTAGCCTCCGATACGAAGTATTGCTCCGAATCGACCTTGTGCTTCGACAAATCCTCGACATCGACCGTACGGAAATTGCCCAAACCTGCGTGGAGCGTAATGAACGAGCTCTCGATGCCCTTAATCTCCATACGCTTCAACAAGTGCTTCGAGAAGTGCATACCGGCAGTTGGAGCAACGACAGCACCCTCGTTGGCAGCAAAGATTGTCTGATAACGCTCGGCATCTTCCGGCTCGACAGTTTGACGCACCCAGCGAGGCAGCGGAGTCTCGCCCAAGCGGAAGAGCATCTCCTTGAACTCCTCGTACGAGCCGTCATAGAGGAATCGCAACGTACGACCACGCGAAGTGGTATTGTCGATAACCTCGGCGCCGAGAATATCGTCCTCGCCGAAGTAGAGTTTGTTGCCAATACGGATTTTGCGGGCAGGGTCTACCAACACGTCCCACAAACGCAAATCGCGATTAAGTTCGCGAAGCAGGAATATCTCGATTTCGGCACCCGTCTTCTCCTTGTTACCGTAAAGACGAGCCGGAAAGACCTTCGTATCGTTAAAGACAAAGCGGTCGTTCTCATCGAAATAGTCGAGGATATCCTTGAATGTTCGATGCTCAATTTCGCCCGTAGCACGATGCACGACAAGCAGTCGCGAATCGTCACGGTTTTCTGCCGGATAGCTGGCAATCAGCTCCGGAGAAAATTCATAGCCATACTGTGAAAGTTTCATATATATTGTTTACGTTACTTATCTCTCTTTTACCGCGTTTCGCAAAACAAAAGCATAAACTATATAATTTACGAAAAAACGGACCTTTTGTTTCACTCGCTCCCCAATTTTTTCAAAAAATCGTCCAGACCGACAGCATCTTCGACCCTATGGTCGCCACTTCGCGTACGACGCAACGAGGTCAGATAGGCTCCGCTATCCAACGCCTCGCCAATCTCCTGGGCCAAAGAGCGGATATATGTACCCTTGCTGCACTCGACACGAATACGGATACGAGGCATATCGTACTCCTCCAAAACGATGGAATAGATATTGATAAGAGCCTTGCGTAACTCAACCTCCTCGCCCGCTCTCGCAAACTCATAGGCGCGCATA
>JAGBWT010000127.1 GCA_017629615.1 Alistipes sp.
ATTCAACCCGATGAACATTATCGACGGTATCGGCTTCTCTCCCGATAAGATGTTGCAGGGGCGATTGTTTTCGTAGTGCGATGCGCAACGCTACCGCTTGGGCGTAAATCACCACCTGATACCCGTAAATAAGCCTCGTTGCCCCTACCATTCGTACCACCGCGACGGCCAGATGCGCACCGACGATAACGCTGGTCGCGCGATTGGCTACGAGCCGAATAGTTATGGCGAGTGGCGTGACCAGCCCCACCTCAAAGAGCCGCCTTTGTCGGTCGCGGGCGAGGTCTATAACTATGACGAGCGCGAACTCGATAGCGACTACTTCACGCAGCCGGGCAAGTTGTGGCGACTGATGAGCGACGAGGATAAGGTTGCTACCTGCGAGAATACGGCTCGTGCTATGGGCGACGCGGAGGTGTTTATCAAGCAACGCCATATCCGCAACTGCCACCGTGCCGACCCCGCGTATGGCGAGGGCGTAGCGAAGGCTTTGGGCCTCTCGCTTGCCGAGGCCCTCACTGCCGAAGACCCTGCCCGCCCAGCGTGGGATTGGAGATAAAAAAGGGGGTGCCCAAAATCTTTGGACACCCCTTCTGTTAGAACTCTTTTTACCTGAAATGTTTGGACTACTCCGCAGCGGTTGCGTTGGCCTTTTGAGCCAAATAAGCCTCATACTCGGTACCTGTGTACTCCAAACCCTTGATAATATTCCAAACGACCTTATCCTCGATAACAAGCTTGAACGATGTCTTCTCTGTGTTGTATACCGCATACTCGTATGGTTGGAAAGCCAACCAATAGCCGGCTTTGAGGACCTTGGTTGGTACTAACTCGTTACCATAATCGTTTGTACCCTTTGTAAATCTGTATTTCAGACCCTTGATGTCGTATGGGGTCTTGTTCGTAAGCTTAACGTGCTCGTAGTGGGTTACGTTTGCATAGCATACGGTTGTCTTACGCTCGATGGTAATATTATCCTCCAACTCCTTCTTGATTTTGTCGAAGTGCTGCTGACGCATCTGCTTCGCATCGTTCAATTTGGTTGCAATCTGAACGTCGCTAACGTCTTTGAGTTCGTTGAGGCAACCGGTAATGATAGCATAGTTGTACAATGCGCTTGTCTGGTCGAAGATAAAGATACCGAAGCTGTCGCAAACGTTGTAGCCACCCTCCTCGTTCTCGGCAAGGTAGACCTTTACGTTCTTCTGCGAAGCAGGCTCGTAGCGACCTGCGATGTACTCCAATACAACATCTACACAGATGCCCTTATCGTCCGATTTAATCTCGCCGATAGTGTACTTCGTAAACTCCTGGAACTTGTTGTGGTTGGCCGTCTCGGGGTAGATTTGGTTCAACAAAGCCGTTTTCTGACCCTGAATGCACGAAAAGAGTTGGTTGGTTGTTTCGGTGGCAGCCTCTTTGTTGATGCCACACGCGGTCATAATGCATAACGAGATGCACGCAAAGAATAATTTCTTCATAGTTTTGTTAGAATTTAATGGTTAATATCTCTTTATACCTTTATAAATGGCCTCGTTTTTGGGGTTTTTACCCCTTATATAAATATCATAGTACCCGATGGGGAGAACTCTTAAAACGGCCTGTAACGGCCCTTCTCCCGATGGGATACACAAAGGTATAAGTAAATAAGAGACAATAGTTCGATTTGCCGTTGTCTTTCGTTGTCTTTTGGCTACTTTGCACAATATGGCCGATATGGCTTGCGCTCTTGAAGCAACGCATTATAAAACCTTTGCTTGACAAGAGGGAGGTTGCTTTTGTGCATCACAGGCAGGGCTTTTGTCTGCTCCCAAAGGCGGTTGTGACACTTGTTGAGTGTATGAGTATAGACATTTGTTGCAAGAGTATTCAACTCCGCATCCGCAATCGAGGCAATATTATCGTTCTGATACTTCGCAAGTTCCTCCCAGAAAGATAGAATGTGATTGTTTGCAAATTCATAATAGACCGCCCGAGAGATGGAGTCGGCAGTAATCGTATAGATGCGCTCCACATCGTGCTCAATTTGGCGGAACAATTGCTCTCGCTCCCTCGCTTCGTTTCGCTCGGCGAGTTTCATCTGAACCAAAAAGATGAAAGGTAGAGCAAAAATTGTGGCTACCACCACTCCAAGCAACACTTTCTGCGGAAGATTACGATTGCGCCAAGCCCGTTGCAGTGCCGATATATTTTCGTATCGCTCCTCGGCATTGGCACGGCAGCATCGCTCGGAGATGCGGTGGTAGCGTGTGCCAAATATCTCACGCATCAGCACGCCAATCGAATAGATGTCGCTGCGAGCGTCTATTTTACTTCGTTGCTCTCGCAATTCGGGCGAGGCGTAACGAGGCGTGCAACCGAGCGTACGCATAGCATACTCGGCATCGCTGTCGGCCAGACCGAAGTCGATAAGTTTTAGCGAGTTGTCGGCTCGTGCGATAAGTATATTTTCGGGTTTGATGTCGTTGTGAATGACGCCTCGCTTATGCAGGTATCCGACTGCCGACAACAGCTCCGCAAAGATGCGCTCTCGCTCCTTTTTTTGTCTGTTTTCGGCGAGGTATTCGGCAAGCGTTCGACCCTCGATATACTCCATCACGATAGCTGCTCCCACCTCCAAATCGGCCTCATAGGTATATGTGTGTATAATGTGTGGGTGGTCGCAACTTATTGATAGTTCATACTCGCGACGCAGTTGTCGGATTTGTCTTTCGGAATTGTCTTTTGTTGTCTTTATCAAGAAGCGTTTGCCCTCTTTGCAGGCCAAATACAAATGCGAGTATGCCGTGGCTCTCAACAACTTAAAGTCGTAAAAGCCCCGTTTCGACTCCGATTGTTCGGGTGCGTGCTTCAAGATTACACTCTCGTCGGCCATTTGCGGATTTTTGATTGTCAAAGATAAGTATTATTTTTGTAAAACGATGAGCATAAGAAGAGATATACCACAAGTAGTCGCTCTGCGAGAGCGTGTAGAGAACCGTTTTGGCAAGAGGTTGGTCGTTCACGCCGACTTTTTGGCATTGGTTGCCGTTATTGAGATGGAGCAACGCAAGCATATATCCGAAAGTACATTGGAGCGCGTTTGGGGTTACTCGACACGCGGATACAATACCATTTCGCTCCATACGCTCGACGTGTTGGCTCAATATGCCGAGGGTTGCGATTGGGTCGATTTTTGCGAACGACTCCACGCCGAGAGTAGTTGCGAGTCCGACCTCTTCAACGTGGAGTGTATCTCGACAAGCGACCTTATGGTCGATGACCGCTTGTTGCTTGGTTGGTTGCCCGACCGCATCTGCGAGGTGCGATACTTGGGCGACAACCGTTTTGTGGCGGAGCGTTGCGAGAACTCGAAGATGCAGGTTGGCGACACCTTCTCGTGTTTGCAATTTGCGCTTGGCAAGGAGCTTATTTTAAGCAACTTCTTGCACGCAGGCTCCGATATTGCACAGACCTATATCGTCGGCCAGACCCACGGCCTGACTACATTGCACCATATACACCGATAGTGGTAGCAGAGTTAAGCATAAGGGGGTGTCCAAAATCGTTGGACACCCCCTCTTTGTTTCTGAATTACTACAACTCTAAATCGGGCTTTTGGCCGCTACTCAATTCCGAGTTGATACTTGTAGTTCGCAATATCTGCCTTTGTGCCGATAGCCTTGCCCGCTACGTCGCTCAACTTGACACAGCCGTAGATTGGTTGTCGCTCGTTGATGCGACACCGCTTCAACTTCATCACGATATTCATTGGTCGCACACCCTCAATGTCGCAAGTAAGGTTGGTGCCGATGCCGAACGTCACCTTGATGCGCCCCGCAAAATACTCCTTAATCTCGGCTGCGCTCTCAAAATCGAGGCCGTCGGAGAATACAATGGTCTTGCTCAAAGGGTCGATGCCGTACGACTCATATTTCTTGATAATTTTATCGCCAAAGAGTTTGGGGTCGCCGCTGTCGTGACGCACTCCATCGTATAGTTTGGCGAGCTTCATCGAAAAGTTGCGCAGAAAGGCATCAACCGTATAGGTGTCGGTCAGCACCGTGCCCAGATTGCCGTCATAGACATCGACCCATCGCTCCATCACCTCGTAGTTGGCCTCCTTCGGGGTATGAACTGCGGCCTGGAACATAAAGCACTCGTGTGCCATTGTACCGATAGGTCGGAGGTTGTACTTCATCGCAAACGCGACGGTCGATGTACCCGTGAAGGTCGGACAGTGCTCTCTCATATACTCGATGGCTACCTCCTCGGCAAGCGTGCTGAAACGACGGCGCATACCGAAGTCGGCAAAGTAGAGGTTGTGCTTGGCGGCAATGGCAACCTTGCGCTCCATTCGTGGGGTCATCGCTGCGGCAAGAGACTCGCGGTTTTGGTATCCGTCGCCGATATGGCGATGATAGAGTTCGGAGACAATCGCAAGAATCGGAATTTCGTAAAATGTGACCTTGTACATCGCATCGGCAACCTCGATATGCAGATGGTGCTTTTGGTCGAGCCACGTCTTTATCTTCGCAGGCTCAAATCGAAATTGGCGAAGCCACTCCCAAAAACATTGAGGGATATAGTTGATGCACTTTGTTGCCCAATCGAACTCCGAGGGTTGCAGCGACAGGGTCGCAAGCGAGGCAAACTCCTGGTTTAGGGCCTCGACAAACTCCTCGTCGTATTCGGTATCGTTGCGGTCGTGGAAGGTAAATTCGCCCCAAGCATTGGGGTAATGCACCTGATAGTAGTGGGACATCGAAAATTTGTAGAGGTCATTTTCGAGGATTGAGCGAATTATCATAACTCTGTCTTTTGTTGTGCAATTTACCTCAAAGATACAAATTATTCGCAAATAATGAGCGAAAGCCGCCACTTTTTGCCCGCCTCTCTCTTGAAAAACCGACAGCCACCGCTTATACGGTGGCTGTCGGCCTATTGGGTGGATAGTGTGGATTACTCCACAATTTTGTAAATCGAGCTTACGCTGGTGGCTGTAATGCCCGAGAATACTTTGCTTGCTGCGTTGGCCTGGGCGTAGTCGCGCTGTGCGGCTGTAATAGAGATAGCGCCATTGCCAAAATTGCTCTCATAGACATACAGCTTTTTCAGATGGTTGTATGCGGTCAAATCGAGCGTACGCACTCCCGAATAACTCGACAACGACAACTCTTCGAGTTTAGGGAATACGGTGGCCGACGGAATAGTCTTAATGTACTTGCCATAAGATACCGAATAGTAGGTCAATGATGGATATTCGGAGGCACCAAACGAAACGGTGCTATAACTACCCGTATCGACAGTCAAGCGTTCGAGCAGAGGGTATGCACCGAGTATGATTGCAGGCTCGTTTGTGCCGGCCTCGCCGATAAGATATAGCTCCTTCACGGCTGGGCCATTGCCAAGCGTGATGCTGCCACGAACGCTGTTGATATGTATGGTTTCGAGTGCTGCCGTAGGGTTGAATGTTAAACTGTTCTGAATGGTGAGGTTGAGCGTCTTTAACGATGGCGGAGCGATAAACGAATTTATCTTTTTTACCAGAATATCGACACTCAATAGCGAGGTCATACCCGACAAGTCCAATTCGTCAAAGCACCACTCGCCAGCCAAACTACTCTTGTTGATAATGATGCTTTGGCAGCCGGTGAGGTTTGACCAGCCCGACGGAAGGTTTGTACCCTCGTTGCAATATATCACAAGCTCCTTGACGCTTGCTTGTGCCGATGTGAAGACCAAGTCGGGGAACATTCCGCCACACTCCAAATACTCGATTTCGGTCATCTCGCTAAATTGTGCGCTCATAGAGGTATCGGTGTCGTATGGCCCCGACAGATACAACCTCTTGACGCCCCTTGGTGCGCCCGAAGGGAATGGTGTGCCGGCAAAGTTGTGCAACTCCTCAACCGAGAGGTTAGCGCTATTTACCGCGTCGAGATTTGGCAAAGATATATTCAGTAACGACAATTGAAGATTCGACAAATTCAGTGTGCCGTATGGCTTAAAACTGCTAATATCCACACTTTTCAGGGTTGGGCATACCGAGAGGTCGAGTTCAAAGCCATTTGGAGTCTCGCCAATACCAAACGCCTCCAAGCAGGTTAGTTTTTCGAGTCCGATAATCTTTTCTAATTGTGGTACTTGTCCCAGGGAGATAGTTTTCAGTTTGGTGTTTGCCGAGAAGTCGATGCTTGGCACTTTTGTCATCATAATACTGAACGATTCGAGCTCTTTGAGTGTGCCAAACTTCAACGCGCGCAACGACATTGCCGGGTCGGTATCGCTGCCCAGATTGACGTCCAACTGCTTCAATCCCGTAAAGTATTGCAGACCGTCAAGCGAGAGGGCGTTGTTCATCTGTATTGCGATATTCATCGAGGTCAATTTTGCCGCCTCGCTGATTTTGATATAGCAGCCTGTTGTGAGTTGCACCTCCCAATTCTCGCCATCAAATAGAGGATATGGTTGTAATTCGAGGTTGTAGAGTGGGGTGTAGCTGCCACCGATAAAGTTGCCCTCCTCGTCATATACATCGCCTTCGATGTTGCCATAATAGAGAATATTGGCAAAGTTGGGGTCGCTGACGTATGCGTAGTCGGCCAACAACTTCTCCGAGGTGAGTTCAAAGCCCTGACGATAGACGTTGCCGGCAACAAATCTCGTGTTGAAGTTGGTGTTTTGCACACGGAATACTCCTGCCGAGGTGTTTACCATAATGTCGGCCTTTCGTCCGTCGCTATTGCCGGCCGTAAAGTCCAAAGGCATCATCCACATCCATAATGTTGCTGTTTGGCCTGGTTGCAGAACAATATCTTCGACTTCGAGTACAGCCGAGTTGCTCGGTGGAACGCCTCCCCAATCTCCCTTGTTATCCAAGTCCAACAGACCTGTTGTGGCATCGAGGCAGAGCGTACCTTGCATAATATCGTCCTCTTTGGTTGAGCGATAGACAAGGCTGTTGATGTCGAGAGGTTGGTCGGTGCTGTTCTTTACCGTAAAGCGCATTTTCGCAAAGATGTGGCCGAACTCCATCTCCAACTGCAAGTTGCCCTCCGAGTCAAAGTGTTTCTCTTCGAGCGTGATAGGGCGCGAATACATATAGTCGCCGTGATAGAGATGCTCGGTGTTGTTGTCGCCCTTTTGGAGTAGCGAGCCGAGCGAACTTCTCAAATATGGTTTTGATACGTTGTACCAACTCGACACGGCCGAGCCATACGGATAGTAGGCAACAATCGTTTGGCCAACTTCTAATTGTGGCAATTCGAAGTATTGGTCGGGGTCGGCGTCGTAGACAAATACCGCTTTATCGCCATCGGTTGTATTCGAGAAACGATAGTGGTCGGTCTCCCACCACTCGTCGTAGGAGTCGGAATGGCCAAGTAGGAGGCCGATTTTATCGACACCCTTCTGCCAACGGAACGAAGTGTGCTCCTCCTCGGTGCCGTGTATTGCTCGCGAGTCGGCCGCTTCTACTGCGTGAATAACGACCTCCTGCTTTTGCTGTGGGCGCTGTGGCTCCACAACCTCGTCTATATCGCTTGTTGTACAGCCGCTCAATGCGCATAGCGACACGATAGTCCATAATAATCTGCTGCGTTTCATAATTTTCTCCTCCGATAAATTAACTAAAACCATTGCTCCCCATTGTCGCCATAATCCATCGACGGGGTCTTTTCGTATTGCAGTGGCGAACTTGTTGCAAAGCCTGCCTCACTCACGATAGAGAGTGCTTTTGTACAAGGAGGTTGATACTCCCTTAATCTCTTCTCTGCTTTCATAATTGCTATGTTTTTTGTTGTTGATGTATGCGATTTGTTGTGCGCTCTCACAAGGGTCGGGTAGCGCCAATATCAAAGGCGTGAGGCTGCACGGCAGCTCCACGGCAAATTGTGGGTTTTGAGCCTGATTGAATAGAGCAAAACGGCTCGCGCCCCGTATCCATAACACGAGGTAAATCTATCTTACGAGAGTAGCATAAGACGCCAATGGGGGGGGTATTTGCAAATAATCCCATAGTGCAAATATAGTAAAAGTTTTGCAAATTACCAACTTTTGTGCCTGAAAATCATCTATTTCTGTCTGAAAATTCGCCTCGGAGTCGATGCGGTTGCACGACAAAGAGCCGACGGTTGTGTTGCAATTTCGTAGAGCAGTTTCTCGTATTGCACTATGTTTTTTTGTCGGCAAATGGTTGGATTTGCAATATTTATTTATAACTTTGCAATCAATTATAGGATAGGGATTTGGCATCACCCTGCCGAATAGAAATAATTTGCTGCTCGATGTCGGCAGACACAAAACTCTACTAAAACTATGGAGAACAACAACATTCCAGCACAGAAACCCGACAATAATCTCGTTTGGGCAATCCTTACAACTGTTCTTTGCTGTATGCCACTCGGTATCGTGGCAATCATTAAGGCTTCGAGTGTCGATTCGCTTTGGGCGGGTGGTCACCATCAGGAGGCTATCGAGGCTGCCGCTGCTGCAAAGAAGTGGGCTATGATTGGTGCAGGTGCAGGTGCCGTGTTTATCTTCCTCTACATCGTTCTTTACGTTGGTTTGGTTGCTGCCGGTCTTGCTGCAAACGCTTTCTAACAACCGCACAAACCAAAATAACAGATAGGCTGTCCGACACTATGTCGCGACAGCCTATCTGTTTTCTATTCGGCCTCTATTCCGCGGGATATTCCTCGGCGCATACGCATCAGATAGCGACCCTTTGCAAGGCGGAACGTAAGCGCATAGAAGAGCGCAAGCAGCCACGTTGCAATTCGTTTTAGTCGCTCGTCGCGTCGGAGTGCATCGACTCTGCCCGCGAGTTCGGCACGCACGCGCTTACTGCGACCGACGTTGAAACTCAAACGGTCGAAGTAGTCGTCGGTGAGTTTTTCGTCGGGAATATGGTGAAAGATTGCCGCATTGGGTACAAAGTATAGTGGCTCGCCCTCGCGACGCATACGCTCGAAGAGTTCGTTCTCCTCGCCACCTGCAAGCGATTTACCATTGCGACCCAGTAGCGGATTGAACACTCCAAATCTATCGAACGCCTCGCGACGGAAGGCCATATTTCCGCCCGCAGGTACTCGGTGCGCAGGGAAGAGGCAGACAACAACGTCGAGGTCCAGAGGGTTGGCAATCATCTGCTCGGTGTAGCGCGATACCCACTTTGGTCGGCGACTCTCGTAGCACGGCACAACCGCACCACCTGCCGCAATGGCCGATGGAAAGGCCTCGAAGAAGTCGATATACGACTCTACGAAACTCTCTTCGAGCGTCTCGTCGTCGTCGATAATTGCAATATATTCGCCCCGAGCAGCGGCAATACCGCAATTTCGGGCATTGGAGAGTCCCTGCTTCGGCTCATCGACCATACGCAGGGCAAACTCCTTGTGAGCCTCGGCAAACTCGGCAAAACGGGCCGCAGTGTCGTCGGTCGAGTTGTTATTTACAACGATGCACTCCCAAAGCGTTGCATCGGCCGTTTGGCGAACGACCGACGAGAGCGCACGCATAAGCGACGCCGAACGATTGTAGGTGGCTATGATTAACGATAGTTTCATCGGTGCAAAGATAGCAGATTTAGATTTAGAAACCGTGTTGGGAACGCGCAACTTGCTATTCGAGTGTATGACGACCCTTCTTGGTTAGATACTCGATAAGCATTGCAGGACGGTCGGTCTGAATCATCGAGCAGCCAAACGACAGCACCTTGCCATAGATTTGCTCCTCGTTACCAACAGCGCGGTCGTCCTCCAAACCCTCCTTCTCGCCACCGCAGAGCGAATCCCATAGGGTGTTTATCCACAACTTCGCGCCACTCTTCACAACGCGACGAAATATCCGCTCCTCGCCCGAGAGTGTGCCGTCCCAACAGATTTCGTATGCCGGAATATCCAAGCCGCTCGCGAGATATGCCTCGAAAAGTGGCTCGTGGCGCTCCCATTTTTTGGCCGTATAGTTGATAATCGGCATATAGAGCATATTGCGTGAATGTGAGCCAAAGCGCGAAGCGATAGTCTGTGGCTTCTTGCTACTCTTGATGATAACCTGCTCGACCATATTGCGCTCGATGAGCATCTCCAAAATTTGGTCGTAGTAGTCGTATCCCTTGTCGATATTTATCATCACGCGGTCGCGACACACGTCCAGAACCTCGGCAAGTGTCGGCATACGATACTTCGGCATACGCACGCCGTGACCTGCACGAAGCGAACAACGACGAATCGAATCGAGCGTGAGTTCGGCTATCTTGCCCTTGCCGCTCGTCGTGCGGTTGATGCTCTTGTCGTGACAGACGACAAGGTGGCCGTCGGCTGTGCGGTGAACGTCAATCTCCACCACATCGACACCCATACGGATTGCCGACTCGACAGCCTCAATCGAGTTCTCCGGATAGTTGCGCCAATCGCCACGGTGGGAGATTACCACGACGTATTGCGATTTGGGATTACGAATTTCGCGCAGAATGCGCTCCGCACGACTCTGCGCATCGGCTGCAATGGCCGCCAATGCCAATACCGAAAAAAGTAAAAATCTCTTCATCGTCCTATACTTGTTTAACAAAATTATCAATTATTTCGATAATTTCCAAATGCGTAGAGCCGTTTCGGAGAGTAAAAGCTGGGCCAAAGTGTTCGATTATCGAAATTTTTGCTACCTTTGGGTAGTTTTAATCCAAAAAAGAGGCAAAGTATGAAAAAACTATCTCTCGTGCTGATGTTGTTGTTCGTTGGCACAATCATCACCTTCGCACAGCCGAAGCAGTCGTTTGTCAAGGTTACGGTCACTCCCGACCACGTCGAGGATTGGCTCTACAAATGTGGCGAAAAGCCTCGCTTCGAGGTTGCTGTGACGACGTGCAGCAATACGCCGATAAAGAATGCCGAGATATACTACGAGATTTCGGAGGACTTTCTCGAACCGCTCAAAAAGGGCAAGATGACCCTCAAAAACGGCAGCACAACCCTCTCGGGCTATACGATGAATAAGCCGGGCTTCCTGCGCTGTCGCGTTTGGGCTACGGTCGATGGCGTCAAATACGAGGAGTGCGCAACGGCAGGCTTCGACGTCGAGAATATCAAGGCTACGACCATTATGCCCGACGACTTTGTGCAGTATTGGCAGGCGGCCGTTGAGCAGAACAAGAAGTTGGCAATGTTGCCTCAACTGACGCTCGTTCCCGAGAAGTGTACCCCGACCGTCAATGTCTATTCGGCAAGTTTCCAGAGCTACAAGAAGGGCTCGCGCATCTATGGAACGCTCTGCGTGCCTGTTCACCACGAGGGTCGTTGCCCAGCATTGCTTATCGTGCCTGGTGCGGGTTGTCGTTCGCGCAAGGGTTATATCAGCGAGGCCGAGAAGGGTTTTGTTACCTTCGAAATCGGTATTCACGGTATCCCGACCGTCCTCGAACCCGAATCGATATACACATCGCTCAAACAAGGCTCGTTGCTCAACTATCAGTTCTCGGGCATCGACGATAAGGATAACTATATCTACAAACGCATCTTCCTCGGTTGCGCTCGCGCTATCGACTTCCTTGCCGAACTCGACTTTGTCGATGGCGACCATATCGGCGTGATGGGCGGCTCGCAGGGTGGTGCGCTCTCGATAACCACAGCCTACCTCAACCCGAAAGTTAAGTGTGCCGGTGCGTTCTATCCCGCAATGTGCGACCTGACGGGTTATCTTCACGGTCAGGGAAATGCGTGGCCTTATGTCTTTAAGAACAAGGCCCTTGCAACCAAAGAACGCCTCGAAACGGTAAAATACTACGACGTGGTGAATTTTGCCCGCCTGATGAAGCAGCCGATATTTGTATCGTTTGGTTACAACGACCTCGTTGTATGTCCGACATCGATTCAGGCCGCTTGCAACGCTATCGAAGCACCTATCCACCTGATGATTGTACCTCAATCGCGCCACTACACCTATCCGGAGCAGATGAAGGCTCGCTCGGCGTGGATGATGGAGAATGTTGTGAAATAGAGCTAAACCACCTGCACTATGAGACGTATCTTGCTCTCCATTGTGGCGGTTTTCGCACTCTGCACTTCGGCCTTTGCCGACGAGGGTCAGCTTACACAACACACTCTGCGCCACAAGGGCGTCGAATATACCTATTGGCTCTATTTGCCGGCCAATTTGCCTGCCGACGCTCCGCTCGTGGTCGTGTTCCACGGCTACGGTTCGCGCAATATTCCATCGCTAAAATATGGCTTTAACGCACTTGCCGACCGCAACGGTTTTGCTGTGTGTTATCCGCGCGGCACGCAGGATTTTCGCGGCAAACATTGTTGGGACGTGGGCTACTCGTTCCACAAGGAGAAGGGGTGGAAACGCGACGAGGTGGGCTTCGCTTGCCGCTTGGTGCGCACATTGCAAAAGGAGTATGGTTTGAGCCGTACCAACGTCTTTGCTACGGGCCACTCCAACGGTGGCGAGATGTGCTACCTGCTCGCCTATACGCGCCCCGATGTCTTTGCTGCCGTAGCACCCGTGTCGGGTCTTACGATGGAGTGGATGTATCGCGAGTTGGAGGCCAAAAAGCCTATACCGCTATTGGAAATTCACGGCACCGAGGATAAAACCTCGGCCTGGAATGGCGACCCGACCAACAAAGGGGGCTGGGGTAAATATATAGCCGTGCCGCGCGCTGTGGGCTATTGGGCCGCAGTCAATCGCTGCACGCACGAGCAGGTCGAGAAGTTGCCGTTGCGCCGCAATCAGGTAGTCGCGCACCGCTATGTCGGTGGCACCGATGGCACCGAGGTTTGGCTCTACGAGGTTGTCGGGGGCAAACATTCGTGGGCCGAGAAGGACCTCGATACGGCACAGCATATATGGAACTTTTTTTCAAAATATCTTAAATCGAGATAACAGTTTGGTGTTCAG
>JAGBWT010000018.1 GCA_017629615.1 Alistipes sp.
CCTCTTCAACGACACCATCGCAGGTAATATCGCACTCGGCAAGCCTGGCGCATCGCAGCAGGAGATTGAGGCGGCAGCAAAGGTGGCCAACGCACACTCGTTCATCGTCGAGTCGCCAAATGGCTACGAGACCAATATCGGCGACCGTGGTGCCAAACTCTCGGGTGGCCAGCGTCAGCGATTGAGCATCGCCCGCGCCGTGTTGAAGAACCCCGACTTCCTGATTCTCGACGAGGCGACATCGGCCCTCGATACCGAGAGCGAAAAACTCGTACAGGAGGCCCTGACGGCTCTGCTCAAAGGTCGTACGTCGATTATCATCGCCCACCGTTTGAGCACAATCCACAACGCCGACAAGATTATCGTCATCGACGAGGGTCGCATAGCCGAGGAGGGTACGCACACCGAACTGATGGCCAAGAACGGCATCTACGCCAAACTGATAGAGATGCAGAGCCTGAAATAGGGCCTGCCAACCCGATAGGACAGGCGCACCCTTTGACGAAGGGTGCGCCTGCTGTTTTGTGGGGGGGGTGGTTTAGGGGCTGTTAGGGGTGATGGGTAGATTGGGTTGGGCTGGGTAGCCTGGGTTGTGCTGGGTTGTGCTGGGAAGGGGTCAGGCTACTCAATCTACCCAGACTACTCAAACTACTCATTCAACCCATTTTACCCCTAACACCTCTAACGACCCCCTCGCGCTTCCCATTCTACCCAAACTCCCCAGTATACCCAGTCTACCCATTAAGTTGCGCCACCCCCACGGTTGATTAGAAAGAGGCGAATACAAGGCTTGGGAGGTAAGGCGAAGCAGGAGCATACTTGGTGTATGTGACTGTTTCGACTTGCCGACCGTAACGAAGTAGTCGCCCTTTATAATCGACCGTATAAAATGCAATTTTTAAGAGATAAGCCCCAAATGTCTGGCAACATTCGAGGCTCCGATATTAGGTTAGTTAGGTTAATGAGTCGTGGGAGAACCCCACGTTTGTAATACAAAAGTACGACGATTTTATTAAAATGCAAACTTTTTGTAAAATATTTTCATTAAATCAACCAAAATAATTCCATTTTATAATTTTTTCGAGCAAAAGAGTTCGGATATTTTATATTTATAAAATTGCCAAATCCGAAACGCGATTATTCGACGAAGAGGTGGGCGACCATTGCGAGCAGCAGCAACCAATAGAGCAGCGAGCCTGTGCGCGAGCCTACATTATCGAGGGCATAGGCGACGACGACAGCAAGCGATACGGCTATGACGGGCAGCGAGGCGACCGTTGCTCCGGGCAGGGCGAGCGAGGCAATCGACAAGAGGCTCATCACGACCTCGAACCACATCAGTTTGCGAGGGCCGGCCAGCATCGTGTAGCGCACACCGCGCAGAAGCACCATACCGACAGCAAGCGAGAGTAGCAGAATGGCCGAGATGGCAGAGGCAACATAGGGGAGCGCATCGAGCGAAACGAGCGCCCGTGGCGTCGTTATCTCGCTCCACAGATGGCGGGCAACATCGTCGATATTGCCACCCGCATACCATACTATATAACTATATAGGGCAAATGGCAGTAGGAAGCCGACAACTGCAACAATGCTTTGGCGCAGATTGAGCGACAAGGTCAGTATCGCGATAGGCAAAATCAGGATAAAGGTTGCCAATGGCGGATATATCATCGCCGCTGTCGAGAATGCAAGCGATGCCCAAAAGAGGCCCTCGCGGTTACCAAACTCGTTCTGCACGCGTATCATAAAGAGTATGCCGACAGCCGTCAGCAGAGCCGTAGCAGCCGACGCGAGGAGGTTGGGCGAGAGGTAGAGGCCACAAGCCACGACAGCAAAGAGTGCTATGGGTAGTGTGCAAAACGACGAGAAAGCTCCAATCTTGACCGTCGTACGACCCACAACCAAACCCGTCACAACAAAGAGCAGTGCAGCAAGCAGAGCCTCTCGCCATACGGGCATATAGCCATAGTCGGCCAACTCGATGGCAAACGGTGCGTAGAGAAATCGGAGAATTGATACGACGACAACACCCAACAGAAAGAGCGTTGCGAATATACTCGAATGGCGCGTAAGCGAAATGACCATATTATTCGGTGCGGTTAAAAAGTTCGATGTAAAGTTAGCTATTTTTTGGAAAATTTTGGTATTTTTGTCATCGATGTTAGAGAATTCGTTTCAAACTGCGCTCCTCGAAGCAGGTTGCGATGAGGCCGGGCGAGGCTGTCTGGCCGGACCGGTATTTGCTGCGGCCGTCATTCTGCCGCCCGATTTCCACCACCCACTGCTCAACGACTCGAAGCAGATGCGTGAGCGCGACCGCGACACGTTGCGCGAAATTATCTGTCGCGAGGCTGTTGCGTGGGCTGTCGAGGCGGTATCGGCAGAGCGCATCGACGAAATCAATATCCTCAACGCCTCGTTCGAGGGTATGACGCTCGCGGTCGAAAAACTCGACCCGCAACCCCAATTCCTCGCTATCGACGGCAACCGTTTCCGCTCGCGCCTTACGCTACCCTACCAATGTATCGTCAAGGGCGACGGCAAGTATGCCAATATTGCAGCCGCCTCGGTCTTGGCCAAGACCTTCCGCGACGAGTATATGCGCCGCATCGATGCCGAGTATCCGATGTATGGTTGGGCCAAGAACAAGGGCTACCCGACCCGCGACCATCGCCTTGCGATTATCCACCACGGACTCTCGCCACACCACCGCACCACGTTCAACAACTCGTGCGACCAACTCTCGCTCTTCCCGCTGTAAGAGCGCCGCGCGAATTGGTTACAAAAAATTGAACCATAGCACAATATCGGCACCCTTTTTGTCGTTATTATGATAAACCTTAATGCTATAACGATTATGAAAAAGTTATTTACAATTCTTGCCGGCCTATTGCTATGCTCTTTTACGGCATCGGCCGACGACCGTCCGATAACATCAGCCGAACTACCCTCCGCGGCACGACAATTTATCGAGGCCCACTACCCCGGTATCAACATCTTATATGCGACAGCCGACAAGGGGCTTTTCGATAGCGACTACTCGGTAGGTCTCGACAATGGCACAAAAATCGAGTTCAGCGGCAACGGCCTCTGGACCGAGGTCTCCAATCGCACGCAAGCGCTCCCTGCGGCAATCATACCTGCGGCGGTAGCCGACTTTGTGGCAAAGAGTTACCCGAAGGCCCAAATCCTCAAAATCGAGCGCGATAACCGTTCGACCGAGGTGCGCCTCGACAATGGCTTGGAGTTAAAGTTCAGCACCGACGGCCGTCTGTTGGAGATAGACGATTAGCCGAAGGCTACATAGCAACCACTGCAAAGACCGTCATCGCAAACGATTGACGGTCTTGCTTTTTTTGTGACACAAAAACCAAAATAAAATTCGAAGCAAAGGGGTGGGAGTTTCAACTTTTTTAGTATCTTTGTATGGATATACAACCGACAAACTATTCTAAAACATACTAAAACCTAACACTATGGAATTACCTTTTGCCGAATCTTGGCGAATCAAAATGGTTGAGCCAATCAGAAAAAGCACACGCGAAGAGCGCGAAAAGTGGATGAAAGAGGCCCACTACAACCTCTTCCAACTGCGTGCCGACCAAGTCTATATCGACTGCCTCACCGACTCGGGTACAGGCGCAATGAGCGACCGCCAGTGGGCTGCCGTGATGTTGGGCGACGAGAGCTACGCAGGCTCGTTGTCGTTCTTCCGCCTCAAAGAGACCATCACCCGCCTGACGGGCTTCGACTATGTTATCCCGACCCACCAGGGCCGTGCTGCCGAGAACGTGCTGTTCAGCCACCTCGTAAAGGCGGGCGACATCGTTCCGGGCAACTCGCACTTCGACACCACGAAGGGCCATATCGAAAGTCGCAAGGCTACGGCTCTCGACTGTACAATCGACGAGGCGAAGGATACACAGTTGGAGTTGCCATTCAAGGGCAACGTAGACCCAAAGAAGTTGGAGAAGGCTCTGGCCGAGCACGCCGACAAGGTGCCGTTTATCATCATCACCATCACCAACAACACCGCAGGTGGTCAGCCTGTATCGATGCAGAACTTGCGCGAGGTGCGTGCCATTGCCGACCGCTATGGTAAGCGCGTGGTATTCGACTCGGCCCGCTTTGCCGAGAATGCCTACTTTATCAAGACTCGCGAGGAGGGTTATGCCGACAAGAGCATCAAGGAGATTGTCAAGGAGATTTACTCGCTTGCCGACGGTATGACGATGTCGGCAAAGAAGGACGGTATCGTCAATATGGGCGGTTTCATCGCAACGCGCCACGAGGATTGGTATGAGGGAGCAAAGCGTTTCTGTATCCCATTCGAGGGCTACCTCACATACGGTGGTATGAATGGTCGCGATATGGAGGCACTCGCTGTCGGCCTGGACGAGAATACCGAGTTCGACAACCTCGAAACCCGTATCCGTCAGGTGCAGTACCTCGCAGCCCGTCTCGACGAGTTCGGTATCCCATACCAACGTCCTGCGGGTGGTCACGCAATCTTTGTCGATGCGTCGAAGATTTTGACCAACGTACCAAAGGAGGAGTTCCCGGCACAGACGCTCGCCATCGAGTTGTATCTCGAAGCAGGTGTGCGCGGTTGCGAAATCGGCTACATCTTGGCCGACCGCGACCCTGTAACGCGCGAAAACCGCTTTGGCGGCCTCGACCTGTTGCGCCTCTGCGTGGCTCGTCGCGTCTACACCAACAACCATATGGACGTTATCGCTGTTGCGTTGAAGAATGTCTTTGACCGCCGTCACGATATTAAGCACGGTGTGAAGATTGTTTGGGAGACCGAACTTATGCGCCACTTTACCGTCAAATTGGAACGCATCGAGGAGTAGCACAAAGGCTGCCCGCAAGGGCGGCCTTTTTTTTAGCAGAGTGAGCGCAAATTAATGGGTAGACTGGGTAGTTTGGGTAGAATGAGTAGAATGGGTAGAATGGGTAAACTGGAATTAATTTTTAATTCTTAATTTTTAATTTTTAATTTAGGTCTATGAAGCGCTACATAAAATACCTCCTTTGGGCTATCGTGGCCATCGTCATCGTTGCAGGTGCGACAGTTGTTTGGCGCTCGGCAAGGGTACAATACTACAAAGCCGAGTACAAGATTGCGATGCGCGACGGTGTCGTGCTGCATACCACCGTCTATGCTCCGCGCTGGGGCAAAGATGCACCGATACTGCTCCTGCGCACACCCTACTCGGTTGCGCCATACGGCGAGGAGCGAATGAACGGCTTGGAGATTGGCTACTTGCGCCACTATACCGAAGCGGGCTACATCTTGGCCTTCCAAGACGTGCGCGGACGCTTTATGAGCGAGGGCGAGTACGAGAATGTGCGCCCCGCAACAGGCCTGATAAGCGAGGAGAGCGACACCTACGACACGGTCGAGTGGCTGGTAAACAACATCGAACGCAACAATGGTCGTGTCGGTCTGGTCGGTTGCTCCTACCCCGGTTTCTACGCTATGTGCGGAGCATTGAGTGGCCACCCTGCCGTCAAGGCCGTTTCGCCCCAAGCACCCGTAACCGATTGGTTTATGGGCGACGATGTTCATCACAACGGAGTGCTGATGCTCTCCGACGCATTCCGCTTTATGCCGATGATGAGCCACACCAACCACACCCCGACAACCGAGTGGCGGTCGGTACGCAAACATTCGATGGAGCCCGACCAATATACCTTCTTCCTGAATGCCACACGCGACTCGCTGCGAAGCATTATGCACCCGTCGCACTTTTGGGACCAGATGGCCGAGCACCCCGACTACGACGAGTGGTGGCAGGAGCGCGACCTGCGTCGTCGTTGCTACGACATCGGAGCTGCGGTGCTGGTTGTAGGCGGACTCTTCGATGCCGAGGATTGCTTTGGCGCGTGGAATCTCTATCGCTCAATCCGCCAACAGTCGCCCGACACCGACTGCCGATTGGTCGTAGGCCCGTGGGCGCACGGAGCGTGGAAAGAGGAGGAGGGCAACCGTCTTGGCGACTTCGATTTTGGCGACAAAGCCGCTATGCCATACTACGTTACACACTTCGAGCGGCCATTCTTCGACCACTACCTTTGGGGCAAAAATTCGCTCGACGAGCAACCGCGCGTTGCGGTATTCGACTCGGGCCGATGCGAGTGGCGCGAATTTGAGGAGTGGGGCGAGAGCAAAAAGATGAGGCTCTACCTCCACAACGGAGGGGCATTGAGCTTCGAACAACCCGCAGCCGATGGTGGGGCTTCGAGCTATCGCAGCGACCCATCGTCGCCCGTACCATACGACAGCCAAACCAAGAAGCGCACACGCGACTATATGATTGCCGACCAACGTTTTACGCTCGGCCGCAACGACGTTCTCGTATTCGAAAGTGAGCCTCTTGCCGAGGATTTGACCCTTGCAGGCGGAGTCGATGTGACACTCACCGTATCGCTCTCGACCACCGATGCCGACTTCGCGGTGCGACTTATCGACCACTACCCAAGCGAGGGCGAGAAGGCCGACTACCAGATGTTGGTGCGAGGCGATATTATGCGAGGTCGCTACCGCAACTCGTTCTCTACTCCCGAACCATTTGAGCCTCACACACCTACGCAGGTGCGTTTCACACTGCCCGACATATCGCACACCTTCCGCAAGGGGCATCGCATACACCTCTGCGTACAGAGCAGTTGGTATCCGCTTGCCGAGCGGTCACCACAGCAATTTGTCGATTTGTGGAGTTGTAAGGCGAGTGATTTTGTGCCGTGCGATGTGACACTGCACCACGCCGAAGGTCGTGAGTCGTTTATCGAGGTCGGCCACTTGCAGTAGCGCAACAAGGCTATCGCTCGTCGGCACTCAACAGGCCACAAGCCGCCTTTATATCCTCGCCACGCGAAGCACGTATGGTCGTCATAATGCCTCGCGCCGTCAGGCGGTCGCGGAAAGAGGTCATCGCCGCATCGTCGGGCGAGAAGTATGGCGAGTCGGGAATCTTGTGGAAACGAATCAGGTTGATGCGACACTTTATGCCGTCGAGCAATCGGCTCAACTCTTTGATGTGGCGGGGCGAGTCGTTCAGCCCGCTCATCACGATATACTCGAACGAGACTCTGCGCTGGTGCGTAAAGTCGTATTCGCGCAAAATATCGGCCACCTCACGAATCGGATAGGCACGCTCGATAGGCATAATCGCCTCGCGCTCATCGTGAAACGGATTGTGGAGCGACACCGCAAGATGCACCTGCGAGGAGTCGAGAAAGCGACGCAACTCTCGTGCAACACCCGCCGTCGAGAGAGTTATGCGGGTCGGCGACCAGCCAAAGCCCCAATCCGACGTAAGAATTTCGAGCGCACGAAGCACGTTGTCGAGATTGTCGAGTGGCTCGCCCATACCCATAAAGACGAGGTTGGTCAGATGCTCACGCTCGGGCAGCGAAGCGATTTGGTTGAGTATGTCGCAGGTCGAGAGCGAGTGAATCAGACCCATACGGCCCGTAGCACAAAATCGGCAACCCATACGACAGCCCGCTTGCGACGACACACAGAGCGTAGCGCGGTCACCATCAGGAATATAGGCCGACTCGACAGCCGCACCCTCGGCCGTTGCGTAGAGATACTTTTTCGTACCATCGGCCGACTCCTGCTCACGAAGCGGAGCGGCGAGGCCAATGGTATATTGCGCAGAGAGACGCTCGCGATTTTGACGCGAGAGGTTGCTCATCTCGTCAATCGTCGCAACGTGCTTGCGATAGAGCCATTGGGCAATCTGCCGAGCCGTAAAACGGGGCATAGCCATCTCGTCGCAGAGCTGTTGCAACTCCGACAAAGTCATACCATAGAGCGGCAAGAGTCGCTTTGGGGCCGAATTGTTCATCGCTTCCTATTCGATTTATTTTTCGCAAAAGTAGAAATTTTTTGCTGTTTTTTTTCAATATGTCGTGTTTTTTGAAATATTATACCTATATTTGTGACTGCATATACCCCACGAAGCAAAATCGTGGGTCGTGAAATTGTGATAGCAAATTAAAACTTACTTATAAATGGAACTGAAAAAAAACCCGAAAGTAGACGTCAATAACAAGCGTTCGATTCTGCTTGAAATTGGCTTAATACTCGCGCTTTGCTTTGTCATCGCAGC
>JAGBWT010000128.1 GCA_017629615.1 Alistipes sp.
AGAGCTCGAAGTTGATGCCCGGCATTGGGCGTGAAAGCACCGAGAGATACTCCTCGTCGAAGAGGTTGTTGATTGTGCCTTTGAGCGATAGGTCGGCCCACTTGAACGCAAAACTCTTTTCGAGCGAGAGGTTGCTCATAAAGTAGGGCGGTAGTTTGCCCGTCAGCGAGTTGTCGTTCGACGACATTGTGTATCGCTCCGAGTAGTAGCACCACTTATAGTGTAGCGACCATCTGCGCCACGAAAGTCGGCCAGTGATTGTCGACGAAAGTTCGGGAACGTAGGGCAGTTGCTTGCCTACCGATTGGTCGGCAGGTGTGCGAGGCTCACCTATATTGATTGACGGAGTCCAAGAGAATGTGCTGTTTAATCCAAGTTGCCACTCCTTTGCAAGTGCTACGTTGAGGTTGGCGCTCAACTCGACACCGTAGGCGTGGACATCTTTGATGTTGTCGGGCGAGAAGAAACCTTTGGTCGTGGGTAGCCATATAATCCAATCCTTGACGTAGGAGTCGAACCAGTTTGCCGAGCCGCTCAAAGAGTAGCGACCCTCCTTGCCGACCGCAAACGAGAGACCTGCATCGTAGCTCCAACCGCTCTCCTTTCGTAGGTCGGGATTACCACCTGGCAAGAAATATAGGTCGTTGAGTGTCGGGAAGCGGAAGTTGCGCGATATGGAGGCTTTGGCGACAATGTTGCCACGCTTCGAGAGTACGCCGTCAATAAAAAAGGCGGGTATAATCGGAGTCCACTCCTTGCCGAACAACTCCTCGCGGATAACGACCGACAAGCCGATGCGCTCGGTTGGTCGCCACTTGGCCGAAACCGAGCCTGAAAGTTCGGGCCGACCTTTGCGGTAGCCGACAATGGCGCGATTGCCGTCCTGACGAATGATATTCTTGTCCTCGCTCTCGACAAAGTGCTGATGGAGCGAAATGTTGGCCGTAAAGAGCCATTTGCGACCTATGGAGTATTCGCCATCTACCTGACCGTAGATGGTGTTGATATGGCTGCGTGAGCGTGTCATATGGGCCATAGTGCCATTGCCGACATCGCGCTTGTAGTCGTAGGCCATTGCGGTATAGATATAGCCCGCCTTTGCTCCCAATTTCCAATTCGACCGCAAGTGGTCCCACGAGAGGAGACCTCGGAAGGTCTGTTCGCGTTGGCGGTTATCGAAGTCGGTTGCCGAGCCGTGGTCTACCGTTAGCATTGGTAACTCGCGGTTGGAGTTGATGTACCAAGCGTTGAGGCCGATGCGGTCGCCCTTGCCCGTATTGTAGTAGACCTCCTGCAAGATGTGCAGGTCGCGGAATGCTCCACTGCGGTTGCGCTCGATGGGGTAGTATTGGCCGACGATGTTCATCTCTTCGTCGTAGATGTTCTCCTTCTTGTCGCGGTTGCGATACTTAAAATCGTTCTCCGACGAGGAGAATACCACACGGGTAGAGGTCTGCCAATGGGCGTTGCCGTAGGTTAGTCGCAGAAACTCGTCGAAGGTCTTAAATGAGCCAATGCCCTGAACGAATTGCAATCCGAAACCCTCGGCCTCGGCAGGTTTGGTCGATAGTTTTACTGCACCACCCAGACCTCCGCCCGTCTCATTTACCGACGATGAGCCGTGCAGCAGCGAGGCGTCGTCGATAAAGTAGGAGGGTATCATCGAGAAGTCGGTCATTCCGAGCATCGGGTTGTTTATCTTCATTCCGTTCCACGACACCTGCGTATGCGAGGGCGATGTGCCACGAAAGGCTACGGTCGAGAGTGTGGCACGGCCATAGTTCTTGACAAAAATCGGGGTGTTGAAGGTGAGAATATCGGCCATCGAGAGCGCGATATTATCTTTGAGTATGGCCGAATCCAACTTGGTCTGTTGCGTGCCAATCTCCTTCATAGGGCGCTGGCCATAGACCCTCACTTCGGGAATATCCAACGACCACGCTTCGCCTTTCGGCTTTTGGGCCAATACGACAAGCGGCGTAAGTGCAATATATAATATCAAAAGGAGTCTCTTCATCTCTCAAATACTTTATTTCCAACAAAATGCGCCAGGTATAATGCCGACATAGAAACTATCAATCGGTTCGCCCTCCTTTGAGTAACGATAGACCATTCCCTGCTGCACATAGTCTATTGCATCGGCAATATAGACGTCGCCCGTGCGAGGGCAAACCGTCAGACCATAGTAAATCGTGCCGTTGTAGGGTAGAAATGGTCGCACAGGCACTCGGTCGGCCGTGACGTCCATCTCCCATACATCGTTGTTGAGCCAATAGAGTCGGTCCTTTGTGCCGTTGAGTTGTACCTCCGAAGGGGCATCGCCGAATTTGAAACGAAATTGCTTCTCGATGGTGAATGTTTCGGCATCGATACGATATAGCGAAGGTGCTTCGTGACCGTAGGGCGAGCCTTCGTAGCCGCCATCGGTCACGGTCCAAAGTTTGTTGTTGCAATCCATCACAAGCGAGGTTGGCTGTATGCCCACCGTAAGTTCATCGACAATCGTGTCGGTCTCGGTGTCGATTTTGAGTATTCGGTTTTGGTACGACCAACAATTTACGAAGAGATATTTGCCGTACTGCACCATTTGCTCCGTCGAACCCGACTCCATCGTCATATTCGGAACTTCGATATAGCCCGTAACCTCGTAACGCTTGGGATTTACGACGAAGATACGGTTATCCCAAATTTGGGTGATGTAGGCCTTCTCGTCGGAGAGGAAGTGTATGTAGCGAGGCGACGTGAGGTTTGTGATGCGACCCACCTCTTTGAAGGTCGCGCAGTCGATTGCAAATACAACGTGCGAGTTATTGACCACAACCCAACCTATGCCGTTGCGAATAATCATACTCTGGCAGACATCTCCGAGTTTCATAGCGTTGGAGCGATAGAAGACCTCGTTTTGTATGGTCTTGGTCGCAGGGTCGTAGTAGGAGAGGGTTGCGTTGCCATACTGAAAATTGCCCTCGTTGCAGATAAAGAGTCCTTCGCCCGAAGCAGAAGTGTCAAACTCCTCCTCCAAGCCATACTCCCACTTCATACACGAGGCGGAAAGTAACATCAAGGCAATCAGTACAAAACGAACAAACTTTGTGGTCATAACTTATTTTTTCATATTGTAATCATAGAAACCAAATATCTCGGTCGATACCTCGCCGAGCCAACCGCTCTTGGCATTGACACCTACCTGTACCTTTACAAAGTCGATATAGTCGAGGTGTATAGGCTTACACTCAAAATCTATGGCGTGCGAAATTTTGAAGTGGTTGGCATTGGCGTCGGCATTGGCATTCGCTTTGCCCGAAAGTCGGTCGATAGCGCTAAAATTGTCGGCATAGCCCCAATCATACTCCACATTTACCCAATACGAGCCGTTGCCCGAAGCGTCGTAGTTGCGAGCAGTAAGGCAAGTGCCGGTCAGAGTGTAACTATCCTCCTCAATCCAAAGCGGATAGTAATACTCCTGTCGGTGGAATTGGGTGAGATAGTCAATCTCGCCACTATTGCCAAGATTATCACTCCACTGAACGGGCATCATCGGTCCGGTTGGGCGGTAGTAGGTTACTGAATAGTTCTGTATTGTTTCGGCTTTACCTGTCTCCGAGCCTGCCAACTCATACCAAGTATCATCAGGCAGACCATTACCATTCTCATCCTGCATCACCCACACAATGCCGGGCTCTGAAGAGCCACTGAAGGAGTTGCCGAGAATACCCAAGTCGTAATCGCCAGAGTTGTCGATACTATGGTCGAATCCAACGACGATATAGCCACCAAAACCACCCAGTGAGACCCAATTTG
>JAGBWT010000129.1 GCA_017629615.1 Alistipes sp.
ACATCTTTCGGGAAGCACGAGCCACCGTAACCACAACCTGGCATCAGAAACTTTTTGCCGATACGCGAATCGGCACCCATACCCTTGCGGACCATATCGACATCGGCACCAACCAACTCGCAGAGATTGGCAATATCGTTCATAAACGAGATGCGCGTTGCGAGCATCGTGTTGGCAGCATATTTTATCATCTCGGCCGAGGCTATATCGGTAAATATCAGCCTATCACCGTGAGTCATAAACGGCTTATACAGACGACCCATCATCTGACGGGCGCGAGCGCTCTCCGTACCGATAATGATGCGGTCGGGAGTCATAAAGTCCTCGATTGCCGTACCCTCCTTCAAAAATTCGGGATTCGACACAACGTCGAACGAAATCTGCTCCCCTCGCCTATCGAGTTCGGCCTGCACCACCTCCTCAATTCGACGAGCCGTACCCACAGGAACGGTCGATTTGGTAACGAGCAACGTATATCTCGATATCGATTCGCCAAAGGTCTTTGCCACGGCCATAAACTGACTCAAATCGGCAGCACCGCTACTATCGGGAGGTGTACCAACGGCCGAAAAGACAACCTCGACATCGGCCAAACAGCTACGCAGGTCGGTCGTAAAGTGTAATCGGCCTGCCTCGACATTTCGCAAAACCATATCGTCGAGACCAGGCTCGTAAATAGCAACCTCGCCTCGCGACAAGGCTTCGACCTTACGAGCATCAATATCGACGCACGTCACATCGATTCCCATCTCCGAAAAACAAGTACCCGTAACAAGGCCCACATAGCCCGTTCCCACTATTGCAATCTTCATAACAACTACTGTTTCAAACTTAATCTATCGGCTCAATGAGTCGAGCGTCAATCGTCGGAGCAGCGACCGCAGCAACGCCCTCGATACGCACCACAACTCGGCGGTCGCGTGCGCCCGACACCTTTGTCAGCACACCCTCCGCACCTTCGAACATTCCACCCGTAACTCTCACACGCATACCCTTCGACAAATCGAAGCTCTGCTCATCAAGCAGACGTACCTGCTCCTCCTCGCTACCTGCGACGATGATAAAGCTGCGCATCTGCTCCTCCGGCACGACCATCACCTGACGCTCGCCATTCTGCGTGTGCATAACATAGCGCAGATATGGCAACTCGAAGCGCTTTATATTGTCAATACGCTCGCGGGTCGAATATACGAAGATATAGTTGTGGAGCATAGCCCGACGGCACAATCGACGACGACCGCCCACAACCTTGCGCTCCACGCACATCGGCACAAAACTCTCGACACCAATACCATCGAGATAGCTTTTGGCTATCAATTCGCGCTGATATGTCACACGAAGCGCATACCAGGCAAGCGCCTGCCTATCTTCCGCCACCTCTGCCACTATACGTCAATGTTTTTATTCAAATTTTCAAAGATACATCGATTTTTTGATTTCGACAACTTTTTCGGCCACTTTACACCAAGGGTGTAAGTCTAACCTGCAACGCAGTCGGCCTATTTGCACCCAAATCGAGGACAAACCCGACACGACAAGTACCCTTATTGGGAGCGTCGTAGTCGTGTGGCGGGTCATTGGAGAGGATAAACGGCTTCACTTTGCGATGCGGTGCAACCAGCTCGACTCGCAGCTTGCGGCCATTCGATTCGAGAAGTATCGAACCTTTGCCCTCTATCGTCGCTTTGGCCGGCGTACACATAACCCAGCGCAACAGGCATCGTTCTTCGGCCTCAACCCTATCGGTAACCATCACGGCCGCATCACGGCCAATGGTAATCGTTCGCTCGGCTCGGCGCATACCATTCAGCACCGACGTCATATCAAACGTCGCTCCGTGACAATCCTCCGACTCAAAGACTTCGGTCATCTCGGCAAAGCCCTTGCAAAGGTGTCTCTCTCCCTCAACAGACAAGGTAGAGTGGGCCATATTGCCGAGGCGAAAGACCTCCCAACGTTGCGACTCCTGCGCCATATTCCACAATTTCACACCCTTCGATTCGAGCGAGTAGTAGTTTTGCGCTCCCAAATCGCACGACCAACGCACACCTCCCCACTCATAGACAAACGAGCCTGCGTCCATATGGGCGTGACTTGTCGAGGCCGAGCCGCCTTTGGCGGCCAAATAGACATCGTCCGATGAGTGCCAACCACCACGATATACGAACAGCGGTTGCTCGCCACGACCATACCAAAAATTGCCCTTCATCGGTGCCACATTCGACAAATCGCAACGCGACATAAACAACAGACCGAGTGGCAAAAATCGTCGCTCCATCACGCGCAAGCCGACACTTTTAAGCGACTCCATCTCGCAACCAATAAGCGACATATCGTTACACTCGACAGCAAACCAAGCCAACAGCAGGTTGTGCGCCCTACGCGAAACGCTACAATCAGAGTAGTTAAACGGCCGACCCGACGGAGCAACCATATAGTTCATAAAATAGGCCGACTGCTTAAAGCCCGCAGCCTCGTCGAGAGCATAATCGTCGCCCACTGCCGTACGCAAAGCCTCAATCATCAGCACTTGATACCAAGTGCCATAACTCCAATAACCATACCCCTCGGGATAGGCCCCATCGGGAGCATAGGGTTTCAACCCAAGCCTATTCGATGTGAGCGACTTCGCGACCACCTGCGCAGCCAATTCGGGCTCACGCTCCGCCACAGCCAACGCACCCAAAACGAGACCCGCATTGCAAACCTGATTCCAATTATTTTCGCGACGATAGAACCACATCTGGCTCTCCTTTTCAGCCCCGAGCAGACCCTTTGCGATAATGGCATCTTCAATCCGACGACGGCTATCCTCCGATAATTTATCGTAGAGCCAATCGTAGCCCAAAGCCAATGCCGCCGTCATCTCGCCCACGTCCAAAAAGTGCGACGGATTCCAATCGGAAAAGCCCGCTGCTGCAAGCATCTCACTCTCGGCTCGACGCAGATACTCTTCATCGTCGGTCAATTTATAGGCGATTGCACAATTTAGCACACGCTCCAAGACCTGACGAGATACTCCGAGCAGTCGTTTCCCCTGCTTTTTACGCTCACTAACAGGCTGTTCGATAGCCCTATCGGCTGTTTTCAACACCTCGTTGCGCAATCGCTCCATCTGTGGCACACGCTCTATCGCATCGCGCATAGCAGCCTCATCGCCACCGCGCAAAATAAGTCGTGGGTGTGAGGGTAAAGCACTAATATCGACAGTGGTTGTCGTCTGCGCCGAAAGCTCCAATGCGGCTATCAGAGCAAAAAAGAGAAAAAGTTTTTTCATTACTGACAATTTTATATTACAAAATTAGTAATTTTGTGACAATTTGTCAAGCCTCCCTGCCAAATGTGGCACACCTCGGGCTTTGGCACACCTGTTGATAACAAATAGGGCAAACACGCAAACAAAATTTACAAACAATAACAACACAAAGAAAATGACAGTAAAACCATTATCAGACAGAGTCCTCGTACTGCCTAATCCGGCAGAGGAGGTGACCGCCGGAGGTCTTATCATTCCCGACACGGCAAAAGAGAAGCCGCTTGCGGGCAAAGTTATCGCCGCAGGCCCGGGTACAGCCGAGGTAAAGATGGAGGTTAAGGAGGGCGACCAAGTTCTCTATGGCAAGTATGCCGGCACCGAAATCTCGTTGGAAGGCACTTCGTACCTTATCCTCAAACAGTCGGAGATTTTGGCCGTAATCGAATAAGGCAAACCGAACATCACAATTAACCACAAATCAGTTTCACAATGGCAAAAGATATTAAATACAATATTGAAGCTCGCGACCTTCTCAAAGAG
>JAGBWT010000130.1 GCA_017629615.1 Alistipes sp.
AGCGTGAACGTCAGTTTGGTAAGGTGTATACACACTAAATAAATAGTCGAGCAAAATTTTGCTCGACTATTTGTTTTTAATTTCGCTCGATTGTAACCGAGAAGATGAGGTCGCCCGGACGAATATCGTCGATAACATCTTCGCCCTCTACGACCTTGCCAAAGCAGGTGTGTACGCCGTCGAGGTGTTGTGTGTTGCGACGATTGTGGCAGATAAAGAATTGCGAGCCACCCGTATCCTTGCCACGATGCGCCATCGAGAGGACGCCTCGGTCGTGATATTGGCGCTCGGCGTCGGTCTCGCAAGGAATTGTCCAGCCCGGACCACCAGCGCCATTGCCGATAGGGCAGCCTCCCTGAATGACAAATTCGGGAATTACGCGGTGAAATGTCAAGCCGTCGTAGAAGCGCGACTCGGCAAGTTTGATGAAGTTAGCGACCGTGATAGGGGTCTCTTTCTCGTAGAGTTCGACCTTCATATCGCCCTTTTCGGTCGAGATAATAGCGTAAGTCATAGTATTGTTATTTAATGTGTTATCCAATTTTCTGTGTTATGATTTTGTTGAGCATAGCCTCCACCGCTCGTATAAGCACGACTATTATATTGGCTACCCACTCGTCGTCGTGAAATTCGGCAAGTCGGATAAATGATGCAGAATCGCTGTGCGACAAAATGGTGTGTTGCAACAATTTGATGCGCTCCGAGCCAACCTCCCATAGCGATAAATTCCGATAGCGTAGGTATTGCTCCAAACTCTCCGATAACTCGCCGAGGTTTATCGCTGCATCGTGCATCTGTTTGGTGTATATTTCGGCCGATTGGCAGTTGGCCCGACACTTTTCCAATAGCTTTTTGGCCGAGTATGCCGACCTTATGATGTACTCCCTCGTGTGGTCGTCGTTGTCGATAAAACGCTCGCAAAAGTGGCGCGTCAAATCGTAGATGATGACCGCCTTGCGTTGGGCCATCAGGTTCTGGCGCGGGCTGTTGCTTTGCTGCGATAAATCCATATCCTATTATAGTTTGCGAATGCCTGCAAACTCTTTGAGTTGCGCTACCAACTTTGGTACTCCTATGGCCGCACGCTCCTTGATATGGAAGATGCGGTTGCGTAGGAACGGAATCTTTGGTGTCGAGGGGTCTACGACATAAATTGGTACGTCGTTGTTCTTGACCCAACCTACCAACGAGGCGGCAGGGTAGACGGCCAGCGAAGTACCTACGATAACCAGAATGTCGGCCTCCTTGACAAGGTCGCGTGCGCGGTCAAACATCGGCACTGCCTCGCCAAAGAATACGATGTGCGGACGCAATAACTCGCCATTCGGTGCCGTCTCGTCGAGTTGCTGGTCGCGCAGACCAATCTCGGTAATGTACTGCTCGCCACTCTCCTCGCGCAACTTCGTAAGTTCGCCGTGGAGGTGAGTTATTTTTGTCGAGCCGGCCTGCTCGTGGAGGTTGTCGATATTCTGCGTAACGACCTCTACGTCGAAATACTGCTCCAATTCGGCCAATGCCTTGTGACCTGCATTTGGTTGCTTGCCGGCCATTTCGCGACGGCGCATATTGTAGAAGTTGATGACCTTCGCTCGGTCGCGCTTCAATGCTTCGGGGGTGCAGACCTCCTCGATGCGGTAGTTGGCCCATAATCCGTCTTCGCTACGATAGGTCGGGATACCGCTGTCGGCCGATATGCCTGCTCCCGTAAGTACAACAATTTTTAACATACTTTTATTTTTCCGTTCGACATTTATCTCTTGAAATAGATGTCGAGAAGCTCTTTTGCGGCGATAAATGAACTCAACTTTGCACCGAGTACGCGCTCCTCGATTTCGGCTATGCGGCTCTCGATTTCGGGGTTGAGGTAGAAGTTGCTTTTGAGCGTCTCGTTGATGCTCTCGTACATCCAATATTTATTCTGCTCGTTGCGGTGCTGTTCGAAATAACCGTTGCGCTTGATATGCTCCAAGTACTCCTCGATGCCCTTCCAAACCTCCTCCAAGCCTGTGCGCTCGACCGATGAGCAGGTATAAACCTTCGCGCTCCAACCCGAAGCGGGGAGCGGGAAGAGGTGTAATGCGTTCTGGAACTGCACTTTGGCGAGGTTGGCTTTGTGGACATTCTCACCATCGGCCTTTGTGATGACCATCAGGTCGGCCATCTCCATAATACCGCGCTTGATGCCCTGCAAC
>JAGBWT010000131.1 GCA_017629615.1 Alistipes sp.
ATGCGGCTGCGGAAGGTGTCCAACCCCGTTGTTTCGAGGTCGAACGAGAGGGTGTCGTACTTCGATAGTGTGGCAACGAGTTGGCGCAACTCGTCGGCCGTGTGAATCGTGTGGTAGGTGTGAGGCGTGTCGGCAATCGTCGCAAAGGCCTCGTTGCTCGCGTTGTCCGCTTCGCCCTCGGTCTGCTCGGTTGCGTTCGACTCCTCGTCGATAATCGTTGGCGCAGGTGTCGTGTCGCTATCGGTCGAGAGCATATCGAAGAGCGATGCCTGACCCTCCATAGCCGCACGCTTGGCCGCACCAGCCTTCATACGGGCCATATTGGCCAACTGTGTCTGCGCCTCTTGCTGCGGCTTGCTCGGCTCACTCTCGGCAGGTGCGAGGTTCATCAAATCGCCGAGGAAGTGCTTGAAGTCGAGTTCGGTGAAGAGTGCTTTCAGCGCATCGATATGCGGACGGCAAACCGTCAGGTCGGCCTCGTTGAAGTCGATAGGCACATCGAGTCGTATGGTCGTAAGTTGCTTTGCAAGACGGAGTTGCTCGACGTTAGCCTCGATGTTGGCGGCCGTCTTGCCTCCTATCTCGGCCGTGTTGGCGATGATATTCTCGACCGTACCCCAGCGTTGCACGAGTTTGCTTGCGCCCTTCTCGCCAATGCCCGGCACACCCGGAATATTGTCCGACGAGTCGCCCCACAATGCGAGAATATCGCGCACGAGCAGAGGGTCGTCGATGCCATACTTTTGGTGAATCTCCTCGCGGCCGACAATCTCAATCTCGTCGCCACGCTGCTTGTAGAGTCGGCGATGTTCGCCCACGAGCTGACCATAATCCTTGTCGGGGGTGACCATAAAGACGTCGTAGCCCGCCTCCGAAGCCTTGAAGGCGAGTGTGCCGATAACGTCGTCGGCCTCGAAGCCGGCAACCTCCAAAATCGGGATACACATAGCCTCGACAATGCGCTTGACGTATGGTACCGAGGCGATAATATCCTCGGGGGTCTCGGGTCGGTTGGCCTTGTAGGCCGGATACAAATCTCTGCGGAAGCAGCCACCCTTCGGGTCGAATGCGACACCGAGCAGGTCGGGCTTTTCACGCTTCTGTATATCGCGCAAAAACTTTGTAAAGCCGAAAACGATAGAGGTGTTCATACCGGCACGGTTGCGCATCGGTCGCCCCATAAATGCGTAGTAATATTTGAAAATCAACGCATAAGCATCGACGATAAAAAGCCTTTTCAAATTAAAAATTAAAAATTAAGAATTAAAAATTACCAATTTTTGCTGGGTAGTGCTGGGTAGAGTGGAAGATTAGGGTCGTTAAGGGCGTTAATCCCTCTTCGAGGGCTTTTCCTCCTTCGCGCCTCGGCATAGTGTGCAAGCACCCTCTGCTCTCGGCTTGGCGTCGGTTAGAGTCGTTAGGGGTTATTAGAGTTTTTATTTTCCCTAAACTCCCTAATTTCTCTAAACTCTCTAAACTCCCCAGGCTACCCAGACTACTCAATCTACTCAATCTACCTCCAACGCCCCTAAAAAAATCCATCTACCTCTATAAACCCTTGCGTTTTGTTGGCCGCAACTTTGGCTCTACTCATTATCCTCGGCA
>JAGBWT010000132.1 GCA_017629615.1 Alistipes sp.
AAGCCGGGTCAGATGATGACCAAAATCGTGCGCGATGAGTTGGCCGCATTGATGGGTGGCGAGGCTACCGACATCAAGCTCGAAGGCACACCTGCCGTTATCCTTATCGCAGGTTTGCAGGGTTCGGGTAAAACGACCTTCTCGGGCAAGTTGGCGTCGTTCATCAAGAGCAAAAAGGGCCGTCAGGTATTGCTCGTTGCGGGCGACGTATATCGTCCTGCCGCTATCGACCAGTTGAAGATTCTTGGCGAGCAGATTGGCGTACCGGTATACACCGAGGAGGGCAACCAAAACCCTGTCGAGATTGCCGAGAACGCAATTAAGCACGCTCGCCAGCACGGCTACAACGTCGTGATTGTCGATACCGCAGGCCGTTTGGCTGTCGATGAGGCGATGATGCAGGAGATTACCAAGATTAAGCAGACCGTAAATCCGTGCGAAACGCTCTTTGTTGTCGATTCGATGACGGGTCAGGACGCCGTAAATACTGCTCGCGAGTTTAACGACCGCCTCGACTTCGACGGCGTTGTACTCACCAAGTTGGACGGTGATACACGTGGTGGTGCCGCCATCTCGATTCGCTCGGTAGTCAATAAGCCGTTGAAATTTATTTCGAGTGGCGAGAAGATGGACACTCTGCAAGTCTTCCACCCAGAGCGTATGGCCGACCGTATTCTCGGTATGGGCGATGTGGTTTCGCTCGTTGAGCGCGCACAGGAGCAGTACGACGAGGAGGAGGCCCGCCGTTTGAAGAAGAAGATTGTCAAAAACCAATTCGACTTCAACGACTTCCTCTCCCAAATTCAGCAGGTCAAGAAGATGGGTAACCTCAAAGATATCGCCTCGATGATTCCGGGTATGGGCAAGATGTTGCGCGACGTAGAGATTGGCGACGACGTCTTTAAGCAGACCGAGGCGATTATCGGCTCGATGACACCATTGGAGCGCGAAAAGCCCGAAATCATCAACGCTCGCCGCCGTGAGCGCATTGCGAAAGGCTCGGGTACAACTTTGGCCGATGTCAATCGACTGATGAAGCAGTTCGACGATATGCGCAAGATGATGAAGGTGGTGACGAGTGGCAAGATGCGTATGCCGAAGATGCCTATGGGTGGTTTCCGCCGATAGCATATTAGACCGACGATACAATCACAGCCGAGGTTTCCGCCTCGGCTGTGTTTTTTTGAGGGTCTAAAAACAACTAATAGGCAAAATGGGTAGCATAAGTAGAATGGGTAAGATAGAAATTTTCTAAACCATCTATTCTACCCAGACTACCCAGGCATCAAAAAAAAACAATTCTTAATTTTTAATTCTCAATTTTTAATTCTTAATTAAAAGTCGTATTTTTGCACGCAAAAATATGAATGAAGATGCATAAGAGTGGTTTTGTAAATATCATCGGTAATCCCAATGTTGGCAAATCGACGCTGATGAACGCATTGGTGGGCGAACGACTCTCGATTATCACATCGAAGGCGCAGACTACGCGCCACCGTATTATGGGCATTGTCAATGGCGACGATTTCCAGATTGTCTACTCCGACACCCCGGGCATATTGAAGCCCAACTACAAGTTGCAGGAGTCGATGATGAAGTTCGTACGCGGAGCAGTGAGCGATGCCGACGTAATTCTCTATGTTACCGACACGGTCGAGCAGCAGAGTGAGCGCAATGCCGAAATCCTCACCAAAATCGAGGCGAGCGGCATTCCCGTAATTTTGGTCATCAACAAAATCGACCTCACAACGCAAGAGAAGTTGGAGACATTGGTTGCCGAGTGGCACGAGCGACTGCCCGAGGCCTTAATCATTCCCGCCTCGGCAAAGGAGGAGTTTAATATCGGCGCGATATTTGACCGCATCATCGAGCGACTGCCCGAAGGCGAGCCTTTCTATCCGAAAGACACACTTACGGACAAGACGTTGCGTTTCTTCGCCTCGGAGATTATCCGCGAGAAGATACTCACCAACTACGACAAGGAGATACCCTACTGCTGCGAAATCGAAATCGAGTCCTACAAAGAGGAACCGACTATCGACCGCATCAGTGCAACGATATTCGTGGCACGCGACTCGCAGAAGGGCATCGTGATTGGCCACAAGGGCGAAAAGTTGAAGCGCATAGGCCAGCAGGCCCGCGAAGATTTGGAGCATTTCCTCGGCAAGAAGGTCTTTCTGCAACTCTTCGTCAAGGTCAATGACGATTGGCGCAACAGCGACCGACAACTGCGCCGTTTTGGTTACGAATTGGAATAGCACCCACCAGCAAAGAGGTTGAAACACATTAGGCACATACTGATTGCAATCTGCACGCTGTTGTGTTGCGGCATCACGCACGCGCAATACAACCGCGAATACTTCTTTTGGGTAGGTCGCAAGCAGATGATGAACAACGAATTTACGGAGGCTATCCGTACGCTGAACGTACTGCTGCGATTCGACGAAGATGCCTACGAGGGCTATTTCCTGCGCGGAATTGCCAAATACAACCTCGACGATTTGATTGGTGCCGATGCCGACTTTTCGATTGCAATCGAGAAAAACCCCGTATTTACGACCGCCTACACCTATCGCGCCATCACTCGCTCGCGATTGGGCAACTACGACGATGCATTGAGTGACTTCCGCGAAGCAATAGACCTGCGTCCCGACCTGCCAAATCCCTATTTCAGCCGAGGCGTAACGCGCTTACTGAATCAGCAGTTCAAGGAGGCTATTTCGGACTTCGACAACTTCATACGCTACGAGAAGAAGGTGGCCGACGCATACCTCAATCGCGGAGTGTGCTACCTCTTTCTGAAAGACACGGTGCGAGCCTACGAGAATTTCGACCAAGCGATTCGCACCAACCGCGAAAATCCAAATAGTTACAACCGTCGCGGTGCGCTATATATGCAGCAACGTCGTTTCGAGGAGGCCGAGCGTGATTTCGACAAGGCGATAGAGTGTGATTCGACGCTACCTCTATCCTATTTCAATCGCGCACTTGTCTACAACGAGACAGCCCGACCTATGCAGTCGCTTTCGGACCTCGACCGCGTGATTTCGCTCGACTCGACAAGTTCGATAACATATTTCAACCGCGCGATTGTCCGCACCGGCATTGGCGACTACAACCGCGCATTGGAGGACTACAACAAGGTGGCTCTCTACTCGCCCGAAAATGTGCTTGTATACTACAACCGCGCAATACTCTACACCCACCTCGGCAATATCGACAAAGCGATAGACGACTACTCGAAGGCTATCGACCTCTACCCCGACTTTGCCAATGCCTATTTGGGACGTAGCAATCTGCGCAGGTTGTTACGCGATGCTGTCGGCGCACGACGCGACCGCGAAACAGCCCAACGCAAAATCGACGAATACCGCTCGCGTTTGAGCGACAGCACCTACTCGATTTATGCCGACACAACCCGTCGCTTCGACAAACTACTATCGTTTGAGAGCAAGTTGGCCGGTTCGCGTTTCGAGCAGATTTCGACACGCCGCAACGAGAACGACAACAAACTGTCGCTCCTGCCGCTCTATCGCTTTACGTTCCGTCTGCGAGACTCTATCGACGTTGAGCAATCGACTCATCGCTACCATCTGCAACGAGCCGAGGACTTTATGGCCAAAGCCAACAACCCGTTGCTGCAAATTTCGCGTTTGGAGTGCAACATCGCGCCCGATTCGCTTATAGCAATGAATCGTCGCTACAAAGCCGACGTGCAACATCACAACGACGACGAGCAGTGGCAACGACTCTTCTATTTAGCCATATCCGAATCGCTTATCAAGCAATATACGAGTGCCGTAGGCACTTTCTCGCGAGCTATTGCACACAATCCGTCAAATCCGTTCCTCTATCTCAATCGTGCTGCGACACAAGCCGAAATGATAGACTTTATATCGTCAATCGACAACGCCTACCAGCGCATATCGATAGAGAGCGACCCTGCAAGCCGATTGCGCAACAACCAGACACGTACCTACAACTACGACGAGGCAATATCCGATTTGAACAAGGCTATCAAGTTGCAACCCGACTTTGCCTACGCCTATTACAATCGTGCCAATCTGCTGGCTCTGTCGGGCCAACTTCCGGAGGCCTACGACGACTACACAAAAGCCATCGAACTTAACCCGACATTTGCCGAGGCTTACTACAACCGAGGTTTGATACAGATTTATATGAAGGATACGCGCAAGGGGTGTCTCGATATATCAAAGGCCGGCGAATTGGGCATTACCGACGCCTACGATGTATTGCGCACCTATGCCGAAAAAGCAAAACAATAATTCAAAACAATAGACATTATGACTCAAACAATTCAAAAGAAACTGAACGACTATGCGTGGGCTCGTTGGAGTGCGATGGTTCTTATCGCACTTATGATGTTGTTCGCGCATATGTTTGTCGATGTAATCTCACCTATCAAGGAGTTGATTCAAATTCAGCGTGGCTGGACCTCCGACATCTTCGGTACATTTGCCGGCTCGGAGTATTTCCTTAACACTTGCGGCTTCCTCATTGTTGCGGGTATCATCCTCGACAAGATGGGCATCCGCTTTACCGGCGTTACTTCGGCGTTGGTAATGATTATCGGCGCGTGCATCAAGTTCTACGCCGTAAGCGATTGGTTTGCAGGCTCTTCATTCGAGGTATGGTTGGATTCGTGGTGGATTGCTATGCCGGGTAGTGCAAAACTTGCCTGTCTGGGCTTTATGATTTTTGGTTGCGGTGCCGAGATGGCTGGTATCACCGCATCGAAAGCCCTTGCAAAGTGGTTCGAGGGTAAGGAGATGGCGTTGGCTATGGGTTTGGAGATGGCTCTCACGCGCGTAAGTGTGTTCATTATATTTACAATCTCGCCTCGCATTGCGGGTATTGGTGGCGCAAACCCAAGTATTGTTCGCCCTGTGGCACTCTGCTGTGCGCTTCTCGTTATCGGACTGTTGTGCTATCTCGTATTCTGCGTTATGGATAGAAAACTCGATGCACAACTCGGCGATAACATTGCCAAGACTGAGAACGAGGAGGAGTTCAAGTTTGCCGATGTTATAAACATCTTCAAGAGCAAGTTATTCTGGATTGTGGCAATTTTGTGCGTATTGTACTACTCGGCAATCTTCCCATTCCAGAAGTTCGCTGCCAATATGTTGCAGAGCAACCTCGATTTGTCGGCCACTATGGCATCAGACATCTTCCGTTGGTTCCCAATAGGTGCTGCTTGCATTACTCCGCTCCTCGGTTGGTTCCTCGACAAGAAGGGTAAGGGCGCGACAATGCTTATTCTCGGCTCGTTGCTTATGATTGTATGCCACCTCACATTTGCGTTGGTACTGCCTGCATTCCCTAACACGATTATCGCATTTGCGGCTATTATTCTCTTGGGCGTATCGTTCTCGTTGGTACCTGCATCATTGTGGCCTTCGATTCCGAAGATTATGGATAAGCGATTCTTGGGTAGTGCCTACTCGTTAATTTTCTGGGTGCAGAACTTCGGTTTGATGGGTATGCCTATCGTTATTGGTTGGGTATTGGAGAAGTGCAACCCTGGCGTTGCCGAGCAGATTGCTACCGGTACAGAGGGAGCAGTCTACAACTACACTGTTCCAATGCTTTTGTTTGCCTCATTGGGCGGTTTGGCACTCTTGTTCAGCCTTTGGTTGAAAGTTATGGACAA
>JAGBWT010000133.1 GCA_017629615.1 Alistipes sp.
GAGGTTACCTGCCAAAATCATCTTATCGACGAGAGTCGTTTTGCCGTGGTCTACGTGGGCAATAATCGCAATGTTGCGTAATTTTTGCATATCAAACTGAAATTAACGTGCAAAGTTAATAACTTTACGTGAAAAAGTGCTATTTTTGTTCGATAATTCGATAGTGATAAACAGAAATATGGAAATTGTTCCAAATAGCAGTGTCTATATTGGCGATGCGGTAGCGTTGTTGCGCCAACTGCTTCCGACAAAGCGTATAGTGGTGATTACTGATAGCAATATCGACCGTTGTCACCACTCGCTTATTGCCCCCTACGACCATATCGTAATAGGCTTGGGAGAGCAGTCGAAGAGCTTGGTAACGGTCGAGCGCCTTTATCGTGAGTTGATAAACAGAGGCGTAGACCGCAACACCTTCTTGCTTGGCGTTGGTGGTGGAATTGTTACCGACATTACGGGCTTTGTCGCCTCGACCTATATGCGCGGCCTCGAATTTGGCTTTGTCTCAACAACATTGTTGGGTCAGGTCGATGCGGCGCTTGGTGGTAAGAATGGTGTGAATATAGGCGGCTATAAAAATATGGTCGGGACCTTCTCGCATCCGCGCTTTGTGATATGCGATGTTGCGCTGCTTGCAACGCTCTCCGACCGCGAGTTTCGTGCCGGCCTTGCCGAGGTTGTCAAGTCGGCCATTATCGGTAGTGAGGCTCTGTTCGAGGTGCTTGAATCGGTCGAGTTTAAGACGTTGCGCACCAACTCGTTGCTCTTGTCGAAGATTGTCGAAGCGGCTCAATCCGTGAAGATTTCGGTCGTCTCGGCCGACCAACGCGAGAAGGGGTTGCGACGAGTGCTAAATCTTGGTCATACGGTGGCGCACGCTATCGAAAAATGCTCGCCACGCTACAATCACGGCGAAGCGGTTGCAATCGGATTGTCTATTGTGGCAAGGGTTGCTGTCGAGGCAAATCTCGCAGAGGGCGTTGTAGTGGAACGAGTCGATAATCTGCTTCGTCGATTGGGCTTCGATATTGCACTGCCCGTAGCTCCGTTGCAGATGCTGAAAGCGATGCGTAAGGATAAGAAACGCGATGGCGAAACACTCCATTTGATATTGCCCGAGAAGATAGGACAGGTACAAGATTGTCTGCTCTCGTTCGAGCGGGTGGAGTCGATGTTCGCGACCGCTACGAAGTGCGAAAAATAGGTAAAACAGAAGAGATAGTTTATGATAAAAGGTTTGATTTTCGATTTGGACGGCACGATGGTTATGAATATGCCGTTTCATATGAGGGCCTTCAATGTTCAGGCCGAGCGTCACGGCTACACATTGCTGTCGCCACTTACATCGCGATTCTATGGTTGGCACAACTTCCAGATTATGCCGGAGATAATCCCTGCGGCCGATATTGAACGCATCGGTTTGCAATATCTTTCGGACGAGAAGGAGGCGATATATCGTGAGCTGTATAGTGGAAATGTAACCCTTACGAAGGGCCTTGATAAAATTCTCGACGAGGCTGCTCGTTGCGGCGTAAAGACCTTTATCGGCTCGGCTGCACCGAGAGAGAATGTCGAATTTATCGTTGCAGAGGCTGCTCTCGATGGTCGTATGGTGGGTTATGTCTGTGCCGACGATGTGACGCACTGTAAGCCCGACCCCGAAATCTTCCTGAAAAGTTGCGAGAAACTTGGCCTTGCACCGTCGGAGTGTGTGGTATTCGAGGACGCAACGTCGGGCATCAAAGCGGCCGTAGCGGCGGGGTGTTATCCTATCGGAATAGCGACAACTACTACTCGTGAGGCGCTGTTGAAGGCTGGTGCGAGAATGATTATCGACGACTTCGACGAGATAAGCGTCGAACAACTTGTTGCTCAAATCGGTTAAATTGTCTATCTTTGCAACCTCGAATTGAAAAATTATGGCCGACTACAAAAGCATAAATGTTCGCAATAAGCGTGCAACGTTCGACTACGAGATACTCGACGAGTATATCGCAGGCGTTGTGCTTGTCGGTACGGAGATTAAGTCGATTCGTATGGGCAAGGTGTCGATGGTCGATACATATTGCTACTTCGAGAGGGGCGAGTTGTGGATTCGTGGTGTGAATATAGCCGAATATTCGTGGGGTACTTGCAATAACCATATCCCGAAGCGCGACCGCAAGTTGTTGCTCACTTCGCGTGAGTTGGCAAAACTTTCACGAGCATCGCAGGATAGTGGCTTGACGATAGTCGGTCTGCGATTGTTCCTCAATGAGCGTGGCTTGGCGAAGGTGGCA
>JAGBWT010000134.1 GCA_017629615.1 Alistipes sp.
GGGTGCGAATTGAGAGTGTTGCCGGTGGCGGACGACGGCGCGTTGCGATTGGATATGCTCGGAGAGCTCATTGACGAGCGTACGCGCGTAGTTGCCGTTACGCAGGCGTCGAATACGCTTGGTACGCGTCCCGACCTTGCGAAGGTTATCGACAAGGCGCACTCGATGGGTGCTGTTGTGGTAGTTGATGGCTGTCAAGGTGTGGTTCACGGTGGGGTCGATGTTGTGGCCCTTGATTGCGATTTCTATGCCTTTTCGGCTCACAAACTCTATGGCCCAACGGGCGTGGGAGTCTTGTATGGTAAGCGCGCACTGCTCGAAGCAATGCCGCCATATATGGGTGGAGGCGATATGGTCGATAAGGTGACCTTTGAGCGTACGACCTATGCACCTCTTCCGCTAAAATTTGAGGCGGGTACGGCAAACTATATAGGAGCTGTCGGTTTAGCCGAGGCGATAAAGTTTGTGGAGAGTCTACCGGCCGACGAGGTCGAGCAACACGAGAAAGCTATGCTCGACTATGCGACCGAGCGCTTGATGCAGATTGACGGAATGAAGATATATGGTACAACCGAAGGTAAGTCGCCGATAATCTCGTTCAATGTCGAAGGGTGCGACCACTACGATATAGGTATGATTCTCGACAAGATGGGAGTGGCTGTTCGTACGGGCCACCATTGCGCCGAGCCCGTGATGGCTCGCTACGCTACAAATGGTGTGGTGCGTGCTTCGATAGCGCTCTATACCAATAAAAATGACATCGATGCACTTGTTGCGGCAGTGAAACGTGCCGTAGCAATGCTTAAATAGAAGAGCTTATGTTTATAGTACTTGAAGGCCTTGATGGCGCAGGTAAATCGACCCAAATCAGGAAGTTGCGCGAAATGCTCGCCGAGCGTGGCGTGGATAGCGAATATGTCCATTTTCCGCGTTTCGATGCCCCTGTCTATGGCGACCTTATAGCTCGCTTTTTGCGTGGTGAGTTAGGTAGCGTGGAGCAGGTTGACCCTTATATTGTGGCTCTGCTTTTTGCTGGCGATAGGGCCGATATGGCTCCGCAAATTCGCCAATGGGAGGCCGAGGGTAAGGTGGTGATTGTGGACCGCTATGTCTACTCCAATATTGGCTACCAATGTGCCAAGATAGCCGACGAAGAGGGTCGTCAGCGTTTGAAGGAGTGGATTTTGAAGGCTGAATATGGTCACTTCGCAATTCCTTCGCCCGATTTGTCGATATTTCTCGATGTGCCATTTGCATTTACGGCTCGCTCGCTGACGCAGTCGCGCAGTGGCGATGATAGGGCCTATCTTAATGGCGGTGAGGATATTCACGAGTCGTCGCTCGACCTGCAACGTATGGTGCGCAATGTCTATCTCGAAGCCGCCAAGACGGACGAAGCGTTGGAGGTGGTCGATTGCAGTACGGCCGATGGTAATATGGCCTCGCCCGAAGAGATTTTTGCAAAAATCGAGAGCCTCGTAACGCCACTTTTGACCTCTTGCTAATCTTGTCGCTATGGCTGTGTCGCTTCGTAATCGTCGTTGGTTCCGATTGCTAACCCACCTCTGTCGGATTGTGTTCGCTTCGACCTTTATTGTGTCGGGCTTTGTCAAGTCGATAGACCCGTGGGGTACGGCCCTCAATGTGGGTAACTACCTGGCAGCCTACGATGTGGAGTGGCTCAACGACTATGCGATATACTTCTCGATATGGCTTTGTGGAGCGGAGTTGATGATGGGCCTTATGTTGCTCTTCAAGGTGCGTATCCGCCTAATCTCGATTTTTGGTCTTTGCTCGATGCTCTTCTTCACGGTGCTGACCTTTTTGAGTGCGACCTTTATACCGATAGAGGATTGTGGTTGCTTTGGCGATGTGCTGAAATTGACGCCTTGGCAGACCTTTGTCAAGAATGTGGTGCTGCTACCGCTGATTGTGGTGGTCTGGTGGCGTTATCGCCCCGACAAGATATTGAAGATGTCGCGTTTGGAAGGGGTGCTGACGGTGTTGTTCTGCTCGTTGAGTATGGGACTTGGCCTCTATTGTTACCGCCATCTTCCGTTGCTCGATTTTCTACCTTATCGCAAAGGTGTCAATATTGCCGAGGCGATGGAGGAGGCTCGTACGCGTCAGGCCGAAAGCGATGTGGTGCTGGTCTATCGCAACCGTCGTAATGGTCGCTTGCGCGAGTTTTCGCTCGACGATAAGGCTTGGCATAACGAACAGAAATGGGAGTGGGTTGAGACGCGTGTTTTGGAGGATAATCCCGACCGTATCGAGCCTACAATTCTCGAATTTAATATCTCTTCGAGACGAGGCGATGTGACCGATTCGTTGCTGTCGATTCGTGGCCGACTCTATATGATTTGCGTGTCGCAACTATCTGATATTGAGGCGGACGCGGCACAACGTCTGCGTGGTGTTGTAGAGCGTGCTGCCGAGGAGCGTGCTGCTGTGGTTTGCCTCACTTCCGATGAGGGTGCTGCCGAACGCGTTGCCTTTGCCGAAGGTCCGTTTGTCGATTGCTTTGCTATCGATGCCAAAACGCTCAAAACAATGCTTCGAGCCGATGTGGGTCTGGTTGTTTTGCGCGATGGGGTAATCGAGCAGAAGCTGAATTGGCGCGACCTCTAATCGGCTATCTCTCTAATCGGCTTTGGTTGTGGCTGGCGAAGCAAAACCAAAGCAATCAAAATGCCTCGGCTCTACTTCGCCTCCAATCTTTTTATGCTTCGACTGTCTCTATCGATACAATCGAGACCTCGTGCGAGAGAGGTGCAATGCGTCGCAACATCTGAATCATTCCGCAATAACGCTCTGTTGTAAGCCTTATCGCTCGGCCTATCTTGGCTTGTTCGTCCATTGTCGAACACTCGATGCGGAAGGCGACGTTGAACGATGTGTAGATACTGCGAGCTGTAACGGTCTCGGTGTCGAGTGCACCCGATACCTCAATCTCTAAACTCTTTGGACAGATACGCTCCTTTTCGAGAATGGAGTGTAGCGTGATGCCTGTGCATTGTGCCGTTGCGTAGAGCAGCAACTCTTTCGGGTTGAGATCGGCAACCTGCTTGTTGTTGGTAAGAGTGAGCGATTTGTCGCCCTCCATCTTTGTTGTAATCTTTACGTTCATCATTGTTCGTCATTTTTTTTGTGTGTTGGTGTGCAGGGTGCAAATACCGTTCCAAATGGGGCGAAAAATAGTTGCGTGTCGAGGCTGATTTTGCGCCTGTTTTACTTGGATTTGGGCTAAAATTTTTGTAGATTTGCAACGGTTATTATGCGCGTTTTTTACACGCAGTGTAAAGTACTTGAATTTTGGTTATGAAAAGAGTAACGGTTTTAATATTTGCGTTGGCGTCAATTGTCGTATCGACCCTCTCTTCCAGGGCGGCTACGGCCGAGGAGCAGCTGCTTGCTCGTGCAAAGACTCTGCTCGACCACGGTCGTTGGAGTGATGCGCGCCACGAGTATATGCGTCTGCGCGAGATTGTTGCAGTCGATGATGAGTCTATGGTACAGCAGGCCGAGTTCGGTCTTACGGTTTGTGCGGTGCATCTCGACGATAATATTGCCGAGCAACGTATGCTCGACTTCTTGTCGCGTTATCCGGGTTCGGTCCATTCGGCCGATGTTAATTTTCTGCTTGCTCTCCACTATTGCGAGCAAGAGCGTTTTGCCGAGGCGAAGGCGGCTCTTCAAAAGGTGCCATACAAATCGCTGACGAAGGCCAATCGCGAGAAGTATGATATGCGTATGGGTTATGCCGAGTTTGTGTTGGGTAACCACGATGCGGCCTATCAGTATTTTACGCGAATCCCCTCAAAGAGCGACTATTCCGACCACGCAACATACTATTGTGCCTATATCCACTACTCGCGAGGTCAATACGATGAGGCCTATAAGGGTTTTGCCTCTTTGCGCGAGAGTGAGGCCTATGGTAAGGTTATCCCATACTATATTTTCCAGCTCGAATTTGCAAGGGGTAACTACAAATATGCGGCACGCGAGAGTGAGGCGTTGATTTCGGGCGCAGCCGAGAGTGAGCGACCGGCTTTGATGCGTATCGCTGCCGAGTCGTGGTATCGCTTGGAGGGCTATAATAAGTCGCTCTACTATATGAAGGCCTATGTTGCTGCGGGCGGTAAGATGGAGCGTGTCGAGAACTATATCCTCGGCTACTCGGCCTATCGCACGACCGACTATGCAACTGCGGTCGATGCGCTGAAAAAGGTTAGTACGGGTAACGACGAACTCTCGCAGAATGCCTCTTACCACCTGGCCGACTGCTATCTGCGTCGAGGCGATAAGCGCAATGCTATCCGAGCCTTTGCGATGGCGGCCGACGATATCTATACCAACGAGGTGGCCGAAGATGCACTCTTCAACTACGGTAAGTTGCTGTTCGAGATGGGTGGCGGAACGTTTAACGAGGCGGTCAATGTCCTCACGCGTTACGTTACGCGCTATCCGACCTCGCCTCGCAATACCGAAGCTCGCGAATTGTTGATTGCGGCTTATTATAATTCGAAAGATTACGATGCTGCCTATCGTGCCATACGCTCCTTCCCGTCGCCCGATGGTAATATGAAGACGGCCTTGCAGAAGATTACCTACTTCAAGGCTTTGGAGGCCTTTGA
>JAGBWT010000135.1 GCA_017629615.1 Alistipes sp.
CCGGAGTATGACCGTGAGCGCGTACACGTTTCGGACATCAAGAAGGCTGTCGCTTGGTTCAATATGCTTGTCGAGGCAGGTTTCACGGAGTTCAAGTTGCCTGACGAAAACGAGGGTCAGAGCGAGGAGTAACACTCACCGCACAACCATAATAAAAGGAGTTTGAGGTTTCTCAAACTCCTTTTATTATCGACATCGGTAAAAGAGAGGCTTATAAAGCCACCCCACCGAAAATTGATTTTAGAAGAGGCTTTGCAACGCTCGGCGATTTTGGAGGCGATGAGCTGTACTTGGCGTACTGCTCATTGCAGACAAAAGCGTTAGCGGCAGAAAAGACCTTATAAAAGCGATTTTTTCGAAAATTGATTTTAGACGATAAAGTAGTGTGCTCTTGACGACGCTATATACAACCCACACACCGAAGCAAGTGGTCGCATCGCTCCATTCTCTGTCAGGGTAATGCCGATTTGGGAGAGGTCGAGCAACTTATCGAGTATAAAGATAGCACGTTGGTCGGGCAGCGACGGATAGCCAACGGCAGGGCGAATACCGTCGTAGGCGGCAGCGAACATCTCGTGCGGAGTCAGATTCTCGTCGGGAGCATAGCCCCACCACTTACGGCGCACCTCGGCGTGAAGCCACTCGCTTGCAGCCTCGGCCAACCTATCGCCCAGGCTCTGCATAAGGAGCGCCACGTATTGCTCGCCATTGCGCTTCAACTCCTCGACGCGCTCGGCAAACGACTGCGACACCGTGACGGCAAATGCGCCAACATAGTCACCCTCGGGGGCTACAAAGTCGCAAAGTGCAAGAGGCGCACCCTCGGCCGATGCTCGACGCTGACGCGGTGTTGGTAGCGTAATCGTCGTGCTCGGGTGGTGACAGCAATCGCAACCGCAACGATGCTCGAAGAGTATCGCTTCGCCCGATGAGTGGGCCTCGAAGAGGCCTATACGCGCACGCATCGCGTAACGCGTTTGATATAGGTCGAGAGCCTGCTCTGCCTCGGCTCGCAAGCGGTCGCCCTCGGCCGACGAAGGGGCCACACCCCAAAGGTTATAGAAGTGACGCCAATTTATAAAGTCGCGCACCAGGGCAATATCTATATTCTCGATGCTTTGCACACCCAGCATCGACGGGCGCACAATTCGCTCCGATGACCAATCTATCGCAATTCGCTCCGATGGTTGCGCTACCCCCTGCGGTTGCATTGAGGCGGCATATTCGGCTCGACGACGCTCCTGCTCGGCTTGCAGGTCGGCTATTGCGGTTTCGCGCTCGGCACCACATAGGCGCATAGCCAATATCGGATTTTGGGCAGCATCTTTGACGTGGAACACGGCACCACCATAGAGCGGAGCGATGCGGACTGCGGTGTGGAGTGGCGAAGTTGTCGCTCCGCCAATAAAGAGGGGTACATCAATCCCCGCTTCGCGCAGAGCCTCGGCCACACCGCACATCTCGTCGAGCGACGGAGTGATGAGGCCACTCAAACCGATAAAGTCGGGACGGTATTCGAGTGCAGCCTCAACAATTCGCTCGGCACTAACCATCACACCGAGGTCGATAACCTCGAAGTTGTTGCACCCAAGCACTACAGCCGCTATATTTTTGCCAATATCGTGGACATCGCCCTTCACGGTAGCCAACAGCCACCTACCATTCGACACACCACATTCGAGGCTCTTTGCCGCCTCTATCGCAGGGCGAAGAATCTCGACAGCACGCTTCATCGTACGAGCCGTACGCACCACCTGCGGCAAGAACATCTCACCACGTCCAAAGCATTCGCCAACGAGTGTCATACCCTCCATCAGTGGGCCGTCGATAATAGCCGACGGAGTGCGACCTTCGGCCAAAGCCTCCGCCAAATCGGCTTCGAGATGCGACTCATCGCCTCGACGCAACGCCTCGACCAACCGTTCATCGAGCGATTGTGTATTGCATTCCGCCTTTGCCACCGCAGAGGTGGTTGCGGCTGTTGCAAATCCTTCGCGATAGTTGTCGGCTATGGCAAGCAATCGCTCCGTAGCATCGGCCCGACGAGCCAAGACAACATCTTCGAGCGACTCACGCAGAGTCTGCGGAATCGAGTCGTAGGCTATGCGTGTCGATGGATTGACGATAGCCATATCGAGTCCTGCTGCTACGGCGTGATGCAGAAAGACCGAGTGCATCGCCTCGCGCAGGAGGTTATTTCCACGCAGCGCAAACGAGAGGTTGCTGACACCTCCACTCACTCGCACACCCGGCAGATTGGCGTGAATCCACTCCGTGGCGCGTATAAAGTCGAGCGCATAGCCGTCGTGTTCGGCTATACCCGTTGCTATGGTCAGGATATTGGGGTCGAATATAA
>JAGBWT010000136.1 GCA_017629615.1 Alistipes sp.
ATTCGAGCAGAAGGTAATTGCCAAGAGTGGTGGCGAGGTCAAGATTAAGATTGAGTATCAAGCCTGCAACGAAGGACAATGCACCCCACCAACCGATACCGAACTGAATGTTACGCTCGATGCGCCTACAAAGAGTGCAGCCGAGGTTTCGGAGTCGGCAAAACCTGCCGAGGAGGTAAAAGCAGAGGAGGTTGAGCCAACCACCGAAGAGGCTACAACCGAGGAGGTTGCGCCAGCCACCGAGGAGGAAGAGCGTTCGTTGTGGGGCGTTATATTGGAGGCTATTGTTTGGGGCTTTGCGGCACTGCTCACCCCTTGTGTATTCCCGATGGTTCCGATGACCGTTTCGTTCTTTATGAAGGGGGCTTCGTCGCCTGCAAAGGGTCGTATGAATGCTTCGCTCTATGGCCTGTTCATCGTATTGCTCTACACGTTGCCTATCGCTGCCATCATTCTCATCACCCGCTTTGTGGGTGGCGATGCTGTGACTGCCGACATCTTCAACTGGCTTGCAACACACTGGTTGCCAAATATCGTATTCTTCATCGTGTTTATGGTATTTGCCGCATCGTTCTTTGGTGCGTTCGAGATTACGTTGCCAAGCTGGCTCGTAAATAAGAGCGACGCGCAATCGGACAAGGGCGGTATGGCTGGTATCTTCTTTATGGCGCTGACGTTGGTACTCGTATCGTTCTCGTGTACGGGCCCTATCGTCGGCTCGGTGCTGATTAAATCGACCGCAGGCGAGTTCTGGAATCCAATCCTCACGATGCTCGCATTCTCGACCGCCTTTGCATTGCCATTTACACTCTTTGCATTCTTCCCGTCGATGCTCAAAAAGTTGCCAAAGAGTGGCGGTTGGCTCAACTCGGTAAAGGTTGTCCTCGGATTTATCGAGGTTGCGCTCGGTCTTAAATTTTTGAGTATGGCCGACCTCGTATACCACTGGGGCATTCTCGACCGCGAAATCTATCTCGCCATCTGGATTGTCGTATTCTCGCTGCTCGGTCTCTACCTGCTCGGCAAGTTGCGCTTTGCACACGATAGCGAGGTTACGCATATCGGCGTTGGTCGTCTGTCGCTCGCCATCATCGTATTCTCGTTCGTTGTCTATATGATTCCGGGAATGTGGGGCGCACCTCTTTCGGCATTGTCGGGCTACCTTCCACCGCTCTCGTCGCAGGATTTCGTTTTGCAGTCGGGACCAGCGGCTCACAACATCACAACGCAGTCGGAGATTACCGCTTCGCGCAAATATAGCGATTTCCTCACGCTGCCTCACAACCTGCAAGGCTTCTTCGACCTGGCCGAGGCCGAGGCCTATGCCGAGAAGGTCGATAAGCCAATTTTCATCGACTTCACGGGTCACGGTTGCGTAAATTGCCGCGAAATGGAGTCGCGCGTATGGTCCGATGCTGCGGTACTCGACATTCTCCGCAACGAGTATATTATCTGCGCACTCTACACCGACGACAAGAAGGAGTTGCCCGAAAGCGATTGGGTTACAACCGACAAGGGCCGTACGCTCACATCGCTCGGCAAAATCAACGCACACTACGCTTTGACGCGCTTTGGCGTAAATGCTCAACCTTACTACGTTCTGCAAGGCAAGGGTGGCAAGGTTTTGGGTGAGCCACGCGGCTACAATCTCGACGTCAATGCCTTTGTAGAGTTCCTCAAAAAGGGCGTCGAGGAGTATAAAAATCAGAAATAACGATACTCGCTTATAACAAACCAAGCCCCATCTAAAATCGGTTAGGTGGGGCTTTTTGAAAGGCTATGAAGAGAGTTGCGGGGGTTATAATTGCATTGTTGGCGCTACTGACAGCGAATGGGCAAAACGCCGTCGAGCGGGTTGCCAATGCGCTTAATCGTGGCGACATTGTTTGGCTCGACCGCAATATTGATGCTCTGCGCGACTCATTGCCCGAACCTCTAATGTTGATGGGTCAAGCGATACGTCACGCAAATCTCTGTCGCTACGAGCAGAGCAATCGCGCTATCGAAAAGTTGTTAAACAACCACCACACGACCCTCGACAACCAACAAATATCGACCTTCTATGGTCTGCTGATAGACAACCTCAACAATCAGGGGCTGTATTCCGAAGCCTCCCGACTATTAAAGGGTTCTCTATCCAAAGAGGATTACAGCTATCGTTATTTCGAGGCGTTGTCCAAACTTCGACCGATGCGCATTGTTGCCCCAAAAGGTGGTACAACACTATCTTTTACAAGAAAAAGTGTTGGCGATGGAGCGCATATTCATCTACCCGTACGCATCGGACGCAACACCGAGTCGTTTATCTTCGATACCGGTGCAGCCAAATACAACGTCGTCAGCGCACGTTGCGCCAAACGCTATAAGTTCCGTCCCGTAATCGACTCTCTGCCGACCACAGGTGTTGGTGGCAAGGGCGTTACAAGTGTAGTGACAATCAACAAAATCAAAATCGGAGATATTACCATTCACAATCCGCTCTTCCTCGTTGTACCCGACGACAATATGCCGAAAGATTTGCTCGGTGGTTTTGAATTGGAGTTTGTCTTGGGTAACGATATTATGATGGCGCTCGGTCTAATCGAATTTGATATGACCCGTAACGAGGCGCACATAGGCAGATGCAACAGCGAGCAACCAAAGAGTTGCGCACCTATGATACGACGCTCGAATGGACAATATTATATATATGTCGGCGTCGATGGCGTGCTTCACGAGATGCAATTCGACACGGGGGCTGTACATTCGGCTCTCTACGGCAACTACTTCGCGCTGCATCGCGATTCGATAGTCGGCCACCACCCCCAAAAGCAGGGGCGCGCCAGAGGCTTTGGCGGAACAATCTACTACGACGCATACACGCTCTCGAAGACAACCTTCTCGGTTGGCGATGCGGAGTGCCAACTCCCACAAATCGATGTAGCGACCGAGCAACAGCACCTGCCAATCCAACAGCAAGAGTTTGGCGTATTCGGGGTTGATGCACTACTTCGATTCTCGCACTTCACTATCAACTTCCGCGATATGTATATTGGTGCAAAATAGAAGAGGCGCCTTGTCAGGCACCTCCTCCGCGTTGGCTCGTTCGCAAAAGGGCAACCGCCCATTCGTAGCCGCGTTGTACCACTCGCGAAATCTCGTACATCGTAGTAATTTGCACGCTCAACATCTTAAACGTACTGCGCAGAGTGACCAGATAGACCACGAGGGCAATAGTTGCCATAAAGCCTCCAACCAGCAGACAAGGTATAACCAGCGAACCAAACACCTCGGCCAGCCATACCACAACGGCTGCCGACAGAAGCAACGTGGCCATCATTATCGCTATCGACGCGATAGCCATCGGCACGAATATCGGGCGATTGTCGTTCATCTTCGATGGCTACTGTGCAGGATTGGCATCGTGATGATGAGCAGGGTCGTTGCACTTGCAGCGCATCGCCTCCAACTCGGCATTTACAAACTCGCGCAACGTGTCGCGCATCTCTCTACCCGACTTCGGGGTAACAAGCATCGTCACCGCAGCACCCACAAGTGCGCCACCAAGCAACGTCAAAAGGCAAAGACCTGAATTTTTCATAATCGTAATGTTTTTAAGAGTTCGACTGTTTGGGTATCAAATCCCAAGCCAAACCTTGTCGTATTTCGCAGAATTATCGCTATATTTGTCGTATGAATTTCGACACCAAGACAACCGTCGCCTTTACGGGGCATCGCACATATAATGGCGAGGCCGATATTGCATTGCGCGAAACTATCGTCAGACTCTACAACGGCGGTTATCGAACATTCCTCTGCGGTATGGCAACAGGGTTCGATATGGCAGCAGCCGAGGCCGTCCTCGAACTTCGCGACGAGCAGAGCGATATACAGCTTGTATGTGTTATCCCTTTTGAGGGGCAATCACGTCGTTTCAATGCCGAACAACGCAACCGCTACGATACAATATGCCGTGCGGCCAACCACGTTGTAACGCTCGCAACACAATACAGTCCAATGGCATACCATCGTCGCAACGACTTTTTGGTCGATAACTCTTCGGCTCTTATCGCCTACTTCGACGGCTCGAAGGGCGGAACGGCCTATACGGTTCGTCGCGCCACGAAGAGCCTGCACCGCTACACAAATCTCTACATCGACCCGCAACAAGAGTTTGCGTTTTAGCCACATCGACACCCGATTGGTCAAAAAATTTCTACATTTTTGTAGTTTTTGGGCTACGACCTGCGTCTAACAGAAAAAAAACTAACAAAAAAAATGAAAGATTCCGAAAAAGAGTTTGCCCGAATTATACGGGAGAACAAGACGACAATCTATACCGTCTGCTATATGTTCTCCAAGGACAAAGACGAGGTCGAGGAGCTCTTCCAAGAGGCACTAATCGCACTTTGGCGAGGCTTTGAGTCGTTTAGAGGCGAAAGTGCTATCCGCTCGTGGATATATCGAGTATCGCTCAACACCTGCATCAGTGCCGAGCGCAAGAAACGACGCCGTGCCGACTCCGTGCGCCTCGATATGAACATCAACCTCTTCTCCGACACCGACGAAGATAGCCGTCAGGCGCAGATGCTGCGCGAGCGCATCGGCAAACTTGGCGTTTTCGACCGCGCAATTATTCTGCTTTGGCTCGAAAACCTCTCCTACGAAGAGATTGGTGCGATTGTCGGCATCACTGCTAAAAACGTATCGGTACGCCTCGTACGCATACGCGAACAACTCAAAAATATGTCAAACGATAAATAGCCGCCACTATGAATAGCATTGAAATAAACGAACTCAACGAGATGCGCGAACAACTCTCCGCACTCAAAAAGCGACTCGAAAGCCAAGAGATTATCAACGACCGACTTATCAAGGAGACGATGACGCGCAAACTGTCAAGCATAAATCGTCGCGCCCTGTGGCCAAGCATCATTTGCGCCATATATATCCCGCTGGGCTACATCTTATTTCGTGTGCAAGGACTGTCGATACCTTTCTGCTGTGCCACATCGGCCATATTTGCAATCAGCCTTGCGGCGATGATTATAAGCCACTTCCGCCTTCGCAAACGCGATATACTCGACGGCAATTTGGTTACAACCTACAAGGAGGTGGCTCGAATGAGAAGAATTTACAAGAATTGGCACTACATCTCCATTCCTATCGGGTTGGTTTGGTTCGTATGGTGGGAATATGAGATGTTTATCCATATCGCAAAAGGCGACATCACCGCGCTATTGGCTATGAGTGCTGCCGGTATTATTGGTGGTATTGTTGGTGGAATATACGGCGTCGCAACCCACAAACGCACACTGCGCGAGGCCGACGAAATTCTGCGCCAAATCGAAGAACTGCAACAGATGCAATAGGCAACAAATCACAACATCATTCGATAATAGGGGTAATCCACAATGCGATTATCCCTATTATTTTTACCCTACTGAACTTTGACTCTCAACTTTTAATTTTTAATCCTTAATTCTTAATAAAAAACAAAGTTTTTTGTTATCTTTGTGCGATTTTATGCCAAATTAGGTTTTTTACAATACAACAAATAATTCAAAACGCTATGAAACAAGCAATTGCAATTTTGACAGGCGGCGGTCCTGCACCGGGTATGAATACCGTTGTAGGTAGCGTTGCAAAGACCTTCCTTGCAAAGGGTTATCGTGTAATCGGTCTTCACCACGGCTATTCGGGTTTGTTCAACCCTAATCCACGCCACGAGGACCTCGATTTCTTCAAGGCTGACTACATCTTCAATCAGGGTGGTTCGTACCTCACTATGAGCCGTTTCAAGCCAACTGACGCAGATTTCGAGAACAACTTCAACCTCTCGTTCTTCACCGAGAACAACATTAAGTTGCTCGTAACCGTTGGTGGCGACGATACTGCTTCGACTGCAAACCGCATTGCAAAGTTCCTCGAAGCAAAGCAGTATCCTATCGCAAATATCCACGTTCCAAAGACTATCGACAACGACCTTCCGCTCCCAGCAGGTTCGCCAACTTTCG
>JAGBWT010000137.1 GCA_017629615.1 Alistipes sp.
CCAGCACAACCCAGCCTACCCAATCTACCCAGCAAACCTCGGCCATTACTCTACCACCACCTCGGCCAGCAGGAAGTAGTGGTCCGAAGGGTAGAGTCCGTTGCGGTTGTCGGTCAGCACCTCGCACGAGAGGGCGCGTACAGCACCGCGCGAGAGGATATAGTCGATGCGGCCCTGGTTTGGTTTTGGTGGGCGGTTTGCTCCGAGGAACGAGTGGGCCGTGTAGCCAAACTCCTTGCCGTCGTGCAGCTCGTCGTAGAGGTCGTGCCAGCCGTTTTCGATAAAGTGGCAGACTTGCGGCTCCCACTTCTTGGAATTAAAGTCGGCGCAGATGATTTGCGGAAACGACTCGGCATATTGAGCCGCTTCGCGGACAACCAACTTGGCCTGTTCGACCTTTGCCTCCTCTACCTTGTGGTCGAGGTGTATGTCGAGCAGTCGTAGTTCGCGGCCCGTCTTGCGGTCCTTGACACGAAGCCAATTACAGTGGCGGGCGCGGTTTGTTCCCCACGAGATACTGCCTCCGATAACGGGGTCGTCGGAGAGCCAATAGCAGCCGGCCGAGATAATCTCGTAGCGGTCGCGGCGCACGAAGATAACATTCTTGCCAATCAGGTGGTAGCCCTCGGTGTAGGGGTCCATCTCGGGGCCCTCGAAACCGAAAGCGATATAGCCTTTGAGTTGCTTACGACAATAGTTGTAAGAGTCGTAGATAACCTCCTGCATCATCACCACGTCGGGCTTGTGGCGGCGGATAACCTCAATCATATACTCCTTGCGGTCGTCCCAGCGGCGACCATCGACCTCGTCGGCCGCGAGTCCCGTGATGCGGATATTGGCACTCATTATGCGATGCACCGGTGCGGTCGGGCTTTTGGCCTCGACCGCTCCAAGTGCTATCAGCATAGCGATTATGGTTACAAAAAATCGCTTCATAGATTAGCGCAGATAACCGCCATTGGCGATAAGTTCGGCTTGTACCTTCTTCACATCGACCTGCGAAGGCTCAACACCCTCTTCGAGAGCCACGCGAGCTGCTGTACCTGCCGCCTCGCCCATAGCCATCACGGTAGACATTACGCGGGTTGCAGCCATTGCACCGTGGTCCATCGACGAGCAACGACCTGCGACGAGCAAGCCCTCAATCTTCTCGGGAACGAGCGTGCGGTAAGGAATATCGTACGAGCCCTTACCGTAGATGAGCGTACAGTCGCCACCCTCTTCGTGGTGGAGGTCAATCGGATAACTTGCCACGCAGATAGCGTCGTCGAACTGGCGTGCTTCGAGCAAATCCTCGCTGGTCATCACATACTTGCCGACGATAACGCGCGTCTCGCGGATACCCGTAAATGGCGGAACGGTCTCAATCCACGCATTCTCGAAGCCCGGAATATACTCGATAAGGTAGCGAGCCACGTCGTACATCTGACGGCGGCACTCGCGCTCGGTCTGCGTATAGCTTACAGGGTCGGTAGCGTCGCCACCCGATACGCGGGTCATATTTACCCACAACTCGTCGTCTTTGAGGCCCGTCATAAAGATTGTACGCGCTACGGTGATGTTGAAGCCACGAGAGCGAGCATCGCTCAACTGGTCGCGGTAGCCTACCATCGTAAAGTTGCCCTCGCGGAACTGCTCCGGCGGCATAATATCCATACCATACTTATCGGAGTGATTAACGACATTGTCGCGCACCTGTGCCATATCGATACCGCGCATCGAGAACATCAGCGTCGGTGGCTGCATACGGCCTCGCTCGTCGCCCTTCTTGCACTCAACGCCTGCGCGGAATGCAACGTCACCGTCGCCCGAGCAGTCGATGACCGTCTTGGCGAGGATAGCCTCACGACCAGCCTTCGACTCGATGATAACGCCCGTAACCTTGCCATTCTCGACCAGCGTATCGACAACATTGACATACATCAACACCTCGACACCATTCTCGTCCATAATCTGCCAGGCGAGGGTCTTTACCGCCTCGGGGTCTACCATTGTTAGCGAGATGTGGAGTTTGCAACGCTTGTGTCCCGTTGCTTTGCCCTGCTGTTGCAAGCGCTCCACGAAGCGACCCGTAGCACCCTTGATAATCTGATTACCCTCGGCATCGAGCATCGAGAGGATTGGCAGACCGAGGATAAGGTTACCACCCAGAAATCCTCGCGATTCGAGCAACATAACCTTCGTCTTGCCACCCTTTGCAGCAGCCTCGGCGGCCATCAAACCGGCAGGGCCTGCGCCAACAACCAATACATCAACCTCGGCACGAACTTTAATGTCGCGTGCGGGTTCAAATATAGTCTTCATACTTTTTTACCTTAAATATTAACCGAGATATGCACCATTTTCGAGCAGTGCCTTGCGTACCTTCTCTACATCGACAGCCGAAGGCTCAACACCGTCGGCGATAGCGATGCGGGCTGCCGTACCTGCCGCCTCACCGAGAGCCATACAGGTAGACATCACGCGGGTTGCCGCCATAGCCTCGTGGTCCATCGACGAACAACGACCTGCAACGAGCAAGCCCTCAATCTTCTCTGGAACAAGCACGCGGTAAGGGATGCCGTAGGCGTCGTCGCAGAAGAGCATCGTGCAGTCGCCACCCTGTGCGTGGTGAATATCGACAGGATAGCCTGCCATTGCGATTTCGTCGTCGAACTTCTTTTGGGAGAGAATATCTTGTGCGGTCATCACATACTTACCAACGATAACGCGTGTCTCGCGGATACCCATAAAGGCGGCCGAACGCTCCAACCACGCGCTCTCGAAGCCGGGTACGAAGTCGCGCAGGTAGTCGATAACCTCGTACATCTGCTTGCGTGCATCGTGCTCGCCCTTGGTGTAGCTCTCTGGCAGTGTAGCATCGACGCCCGATACACGGGTCATATTTACCCAAATCTCGTCATCTTTGAGACCTGTGATGAGGATTGTGCGTGCCACAGGTACCTTGTAGCCCTTCGATTGAGCCTCCAAGATGCGGCCACGCAGACCTACGGTGATGAACTTACCCTCGCGGAACTGCGATGGTGGCATAACGTCCATATCGAACTTCTCCGGCTCGTTGCAGATTGCATCGCGCAACTTCTGCATCTCGACACCGCGCATAAGGAACATCAGCGTTGGAGGTTGCATACCGCCATTCTCGTCACCC
>JAGBWT010000138.1 GCA_017629615.1 Alistipes sp.
ACTCATAGCCCTCACGGCGCATAGTCTCGACCAACACCGAAAGGTGCAACACTCCACGACCAAAGACTATGAACGAGTCGGCATTCAGTCCCTGCTCTACACGCATAGCCAAGTTGCGCTCCAACTCGCTATCGAGACGATCCTTGATATGGCGAGAGGTTACGAACTTACCCTCACGGCCGAAGAATGGCGAGTTATTGATAGTAAAGAGCATCGACATCGTAGGCTCGTCGATTTTGATTGGTGGCAGTGGCTCTGGATTTTCGAAGTCGCAAATTGTATCGCCAATCTCGAAACCCTCGATACCCACGATAGCGCAAATCTCGCCACACTCCACCTTCTCGACCTTCTTCTTGCCAAGTCCGTCAAAGACCATCAAATCCTTAATCTTGGTCTTAACCAATGTCTTGCCGTCACGCTTTGCAAGGGTTACATTCTGACCATTTACGAGCGTTCCACGAGTGAGTTTTCCCACTGCGATACGACCAATATACGATGAGTATTCGAGTGATGTTACAAGCAACTGCGGAGTACCCTCGACGGTTGCAGGCTCGGGAATTTCGTCGATAATAGCGTCGAGCAACGGCACGATGCTATCGGTCTTCTCGTTCCACTTGTGCGACATCCAGCCCTGCTTTGCCGAGCCGTAGATGGTCTTATAATCGAGTTGTTCCTCGGTTGCATCGAGTGTGAACATAAGGTCGAAGACCTGTTCATTCACAACCTCGGGGCGACAATTTGGCTTATCGACCTTGTTGATTACTACGATTGGCTTTTTGCCGAGCGAGAGCGCCTTCTGCAACACGAAGCGAGTCTGCGGCATAGTTCCCTCGAAGGCATCGACCAACAAAAGCACTCCGTCGCACATATTCAACACTCGCTCCACCTCGCCACCGAAGTCGGCGTGTCCCGGGGTGTCGATAATGTTGATTTTATAGTCCTTATAGACTACCGATACATTCTTCGAGAGGATGGTGATACCACGCTCACGCTCCAAGTCATTGTTGTCGAGTACCAAATCACCTGTCTTCGATGGCTCACGAAGAAGGTTGCCCGCCATAATCATCTTATCGACCAAGGTGGTTTTGCCGTGGTCGACATGGGCGATAATTGCAATATTGCGCAGTTTTTGCATACGAAAACTCTAATTTTTCCTAAATAACGCACAAAATTACTAATTATAATCGAAAAATTGCTACTTTTGTAGAACTAATCGTTAGGAAATTTATGGTTGAGCAGATAGATGTTACGGGAGGTAGCCGTATATATATAGGTAATGCGGAGCAGTTGTTGAAGGAGATTTTGCCCGGAAAACGAGTAATCGTAATCTCGGATAGCAATCTCGACCGCACCCACCACGACCTTATTGCACCCTATGAGCATATTCTCATTGGCTTGGGCGAACAGGCTAAAAGCCTTGTAACGCTCGACGAAATCTATCGCCAACTCATAGAGCTCGGTGCCGACCGTTCAACCTTTATTCTCGGTATTGGCGGAGGTATCGTAACCGACATAGCAGGCTTTGTCGCTTCGACCTATATGCGTGGTGTGGAGTTCGGCTTCATCACCACCACCCTACTCGGCTCGGTGGATGCCTCGGTGGGAGGCAAGAACGGAGTGAATATCGGAGGTTTCAAGAATATGGTCGGTACATTCTCGCAGCCAAGCTTCGTAATCTGCGATGTTGCACTACTCCACTCGCTCCCTAATCGAGAGTTCCGTGCAGGCTTGGCAGAGGTTATCAAAACTGCCATTTTGGGCGACGAGGAGTTGTTCGAGAAGTTGGAGCAGACCTCGTTCGAGGAGTTGCGCCAAAACGATGAACTGCTCAGCGAGATTATCATTCGCTCGGTGAAGGTCAAGGCTTCCGTTGTTGCCGAAGATGAGCGAGAGGGCGGTCGCCGTCGCATACTCAACCTCGGTCACACCATAGCTCACGCCATCGAGAAATGCACATCGAAGTTCTCGCACGGCGAGGCGGTGGCGATAGGGCTTTTCCACATCACAAACACATCACTTTCGCAAAATAATATCGCCGAGAGCGATGCCAAGCGCATATTTGCAGTGTTAGAGAAGTAT
>JAGBWT010000139.1 GCA_017629615.1 Alistipes sp.
TAGCGTGTCGCTGCTTGGCATTCGGTGCCTTCATATACTCGTAACCCACCGTACCCGTAATTTCGAGCAGCTCGGCGCCGCGGAAGATGTTGCGGTTTTGGTAGCCGAGCGTAGCCTTAACGCCATAGAAACTCGATGTGGTCGAGGCCTCGACCTCGGCCTTCAAACTCTGTTTGAGTGCAGGTGTGCAGAGTATGTTGCAGTCGAGATAGCGTTCGCGCGTATAGTTGAGTTGGAGCGAATCCTTGCCACCGACGTAGGTTACATAGTTGTTGCGAGAGCCAATCGAGTCGGGGAGTTCGTTGAATGATATGCGCGCACTCTTGAAGTAACTCATCTGCATCAGATTGTTGTAGGTGCGCGATATTTGCGAGTTGTTGTAGACCGAGTTGGGGTAGAGCGGAATTGCGGGGCGCAATACCTGCGGACGAACCGACGGACGCTTGCCGTGGAATAGTTGGTTGAGACCACGGTAGTAGGTTGTGTCGAGGGTTGTCATATAGTCCTTCTGGAAGCGCTCCTGCGTCGCATTATAGTCGGGCATAATATTGACATTGCGCAGACGATAGACTGCGTTGTTATCGTAGACGGCAACACCTCGCGAGTTGTAGCCGACGAGCTTCTGCTTGATAATCATCTTCAACCCGACGTGGTCCTTTTTGCGGATTGTGTCGGCCAGATACTCGATGTTGTTCACCGAAAAACCGTAGTAGCCTCGGTCTTTCAGGAAGGCGGCGATGCGCTCACGCTCGGCATCGAGGCGCGAGATGTTGTAGATGTCGCCGACGTGAATCAGACGATTTACCGTATCGGGCAACAAAATCGGTTCGAGGAATCGGTCGCGGAACTCGTAGGTGATGCTACTGATGCGATATGGTTGGTTTTGGCGCAGGCGATAATTGACGCGTGCGCGTTTGCGACGATAGGTTGTATCGACCTTGTAATCGACCTGCGAGGAGAAGTAGCCGCGCGAATCGAGATAGATTTTCAGGTTTTCGGCCGACTTTTCCGTGTCGTCCATATCGAGCAGAACGGGCTCTTCGCCAATCTTGCGCTTAAAGTTATTCCACCAATTATCCTTCTCGGGATTGGCGAGGTTGTAGACCCAAACGTAGAAGTCGGTGCCGAGGAAGTGTTTGTTTGGGGTCTGTCGGATATACTTCTCGACCTCTTCGGCCGTAATTCGATGCTTGCGCTTGACCGTGCGGTCGTCCTCGACCTTAACCTTCTGCAACAGATATTGACCCTCCGGCAGTCGGCGCGTGACGTTACACGACGAGGCTATAAGCCCCACCAGCGTAGCGATAAGTATGACTATCGAAGAGCGTTTCATTGGTCGGTTATACGGTTTTGAGCGATTCGACAAATTCTTTGTAGAGCGCCTGTTCGTCGTCGTAGTGGTGCGTGATGTCGAAAGCGAAATGTGTGCCATCGCTCTCAACCACACCCTCGTAGATGTAGGAGGCGTTGCCCGTCAGGGTGGTGCATAGTCGGCCCTCGTGTTGCGAGCAGGTGCATCGTACCGCTCCACCTCGATTTACGACACGAATAGGATTGTCGTAGTCGCAGTGACCGAGCAGAGCCATAGCCGTTGCACTCGAAGTCATTGCCGTACCGCACGAAGGGGTGATACCTGCGCCTCGCTCATAGGTTGCCACAAATATCTCGTTGCGACTACGTACCTCGACAAGGCTGACATTTACGCCGTGAGGGAAGGTCTCTCGCAGTTCGATGACGCGCTCTCCCAAAGCTTTGAGTTGGGCGTAGTCGATTTCCTCGACCTGCGCGATGATGTGTGGGTTGCCGACGTTGATGGCCGTAAAGGTTAGCGAAGCGTCGAGTTGAGGGATTGGTTGGTCTACAAATCGACCCTCGGTAGGGGTTGCCATACCGAAGTCGTCGCTCCACAGCCTTACGTCAATTTCGATGCCGAAGGTCGGAATCGAAGGGTATATATCGTCGAGTCGGTGTGCTGCGTATATCTTACCACCCGAGTAGAGCGGAAAATCGCTCTTGCCGACACGCTCCTCGGCCATACGGGCTATGCAGCGGATACCGTTACCGCACATCTCGGCCTCCGAGCCGTCGGGGTTGAACATTCGCATACCATATACCCCCTCCTCGTTACGACCAAGTAGCAGCACGCCATCGGCCGACAGACCATTGGTGCGGTCGCAAAGGGCAATGGCGAGTTGTGACAGAGCCACCTCCGACAGGTCGAATGTCGTGGTGTCTATCATTATAAACTCGTTGCCCGAGCCGTGACACTTTATGAATTTGGCCTTCATTTGCACTACCGATATATATAAATCGTTCAAAGTTACGAATTATCGGATAAAAATCCATATCTTTGAGGGTAAAAAAGAGTAATATATTGCTGAAATGGTTGAAAAATTTATAATGGCGGGCGCAACACCCCTTCACGTTTGCGACTCGGAGGTGGGCGATACGACTATCGTATTGCTGCACGGTTATCTCGAAAATATGCTTGTGTGGGACGAATTTGTGCCACTGCTCTACCGTAGTGTGCGTGTTGTGACGCTCGATTTGCCTGGTCACGGAATTTCGAGGGTCGAGGGCGAGGTTCATACTATGGAGTGGCTCTCGGACGTTGTAGCCGATGCGCTGACGGTGTTGGGTATCGACCACGCCTTTGTGGTGGGTCACTCGATGGGCGGATATGTGGCGTTGGCATTTTGTGAGCGACACGCCGAGCGTTGCGACGGATTGGTGCTGTTGAGTTCGACCCCAAATCCCGATAGCGACGAGAAGCGCAAGAATCGCGACCGCGAGATAGCAATCGTGCGTTCGGGTAAGAAAGATTTGCTCGCGACGACCGCTCCCGAGGCGGGTTTTGCTGTCGAAAACCGCAAGCGTATGTCGGCCTATATCGAGGATTTGGCCGAGATTGTACATCTGACCGACGACGAGGGTATAATCGCTTTGCTGGGTGGTATGAAGGAGCGCACCGACCGCAACGAAATGTTGCGACAATCGGCTGTGCCACAGTTGTTTATACTTGGTCGCAAAGACCCGTATATTGTCGAGGAGGTCGCTTTGGCGATGGTTGAGTCACACCCACAAGCCGAGGTCGTTTGGCTCGAAGAGTCGGGTCATATGGGCTTTATCGAGGAGCCGAAACGTACGGCCGAGGGGTTGCTCGATTTCTGCCAACGACACCGTAGGGCATAGCCTCGAACGAGGTTGGGTGTAAGACCTAAACATAAAAAGCTGTCCGCAGTGGACAGCTTTTTATGTTTTGCCTTGTGGGCAATACTTCCTTGCTCGAATTAGAGAGCGTTGACGTGCAACTGGGCAGCACTTTTGAGGTTACCTGCCTTGTTCTTGTGGATA
>JAGBWT010000140.1 GCA_017629615.1 Alistipes sp.
AGCGACACGACACTCGATATTGATATTTGCGTAGCACTCAAAGGCGAGGGCAAGGCCTTCAAGATTGAGAAGCACACCCACTCGTACCCACACTGCTGGCGTACCGACAAGCCTGTGTTGTACTACCCTCTCGACTCGTGGTTCGTCAAGGTTACCGACCTCCGCGAGCGTATGATTGAACTCAACAAGACCATCAAGTGGCAACCCGAATCGACCGGTACAGGCCGTTTCGGTAAGTGGCTCGAAGGTTTGGCCGATTGGAACCTCTCGCGTTCGCGCTTCTGGGGTACTCCACTCCCAATCTGGGCTACGGAGGACTACTCGGAGGTTAAGTGTATCGGCTCGGTCGAGGAGCTTATCGCCGAAATCGAGAAGTCGGTGGCAGCAGGCGTGATGAAGGAGAATCCGTTCAAGGATTTCGTTGTGGGCGATATGTCGAAGCAGAACTACTCGACCGACCGCATCGACCTCCACAAGCCTTATGTCGATTCGATTGTCCTCATCTCGTCGAAGGGTGAGCCTATGCGCCGCGAGAGCGACCTTATCGACGTTTGGTTCGACTCGGGTGCGATGCCTTATGCGCAGTTGCACTATCCGTTCGAGAATGCCGACCGTTTCGACAGCGTATTCCCTGCCGACTTTGTTGCCGAGGGTGTAGACCAGACCCGTGGTTGGTTCTATACGCTCCACGCCATCGCAGCGATGCTCTTCGACTCGGTTGCCTTCCGCAACATCATCTCCAACGGCTTGGTTTTGGATAAGAACGGCAACAAGATGTCGAAGCGAATTGGCAATGCCGTAGACCCATTCGAGGTCCTCGACAAGTATGGAGCCGACGCAACACGTTGGTATATGATTTCCAACTCGCAACCGTGGGACAACCTCAAATTCGATGTCGAGGGTGTCGATGAGGTGCGTCGTAAGTTCTTCGGTACGCTCTACAACACCTACTCATTCTTCGCACTCTATGCCAATGTCGATGGTTTCACGGGCAAGGAGGCCGAGGTTGCTATCGAGGCTCGTCCCGAAATCGACCGCTGGATTCTCTCGTGTCTCAACACCCTGACAGCTCGCGTTACGGAGGCTCTCGACAACTACGACCCAACCCCTGCGGCTCGTGCCATTCAGGAGTTTGTTGGCGAGAATCTCTCGAACTGGTATGTACGTCTTAACCGTAAGCGCTTCTGGGGTGGCGAGATGAACGACGACAAGCTCGCTGCATACCAGACACTCTACACCTGCTTGGAGACCGTTGCCAAGTTGGCCGCGCCATTTGCTCCATTCATCTCGGACCGCATCTACCGCGACCTGAACGCCGTAAGTGGCCACTGCACCGAGCAGTCGGTACACCTTGCCGAGTTCCCGAAGAGCGACGCTTCGCTTATCAACAACGACTTGGAGGAGATGATGTCTATCGCACAGCGCGTATCTTCGATGGTACTCGCCCTGCGTCGTAAGGTCAATATCAAGGTTCGCCAACCACTGACAAAGATTCTCATTCCGGTACTCGATGCCGAGACCGAGCGTCATATCGAGGCCGTAAAGCGACTGATTATGAACGAGGTTAATGTCAAGGAGGTAGAGCTGTTGCACGACACGACGGGCGTTATCACCAAGCGCATCAAGCCTAACTTCAAGACCCTCGGCCCACGCTATGGCAAGTATATGAAGCAGATTGCCGCTATGACGGCTCAATTCTCGCAGGAGCGCATCGCCGAAATCGAGGCCGCTACCGAGATTACGCTCGATATGGGTGCCGAGCAGATTACCGTAACCCCTGCCGACTTCGAGATTACATCGGAGGATATGCCGGGCTGGTTGGTAACGAGCGAGGGCAAACTTACCGTCGCACTCGACATCACCATCACCGACGAGTTGAAACAGGAGGGTATTGCCCGCGAGTTGGTTAATCGAATCCAAAATATCCGTAAGGATTCGGGCTTCGAGGTTACCGACAAGATTTGTGTCGAAATCGAGGATATTGATTTGGTACACACCGCCGTTGCAACCCACAGCCAATATATCTGTGCGCAGACGCTCGCAGTCAGCACCGTAACATCGGCACAAGTTGCAGGTAAGGTTATCATCGACTCCGAGGTCGATGAGATACCACTCCGCATCGCAGTAAGCAAGGTCGAGTAACGACCCAACACCGATAGCAAGGGAGCGCCCAACATTTTTTGGCGCTCCTTTTTTATTGCCCTCCAAGCCGTTCTGACCACCTATTTCGGTCAAAGTCCCTACCCGAAATGCCAAAATCGACCACCTCCGCAAAACAAAATTTAGGCAGATTATTTGTAAGTATCAAAAAATATCTCTATCTTTACTAACCAATTAAAACAAAAGAGTATGGCAGAGAACATAAAAACGAGATACAGCGACGCCGAACTCGCCGAGTTCAAAGAGCTGATTATGCAAAAACTCGCATCGGCGCGTGCCGACTACGAGGAGTTGCGTGCAACCATAACACATTCGGCAGACAACGACACCGAGGATACCTCGCCAACATTTAAGGTTCTCGAAGAGGGCGCGATGACTCTCTCGAAGGAGGAGAGCGAGCGTTTGGCAGCCCACCAACTCAAATTTATCAAGAATTTGGAGTTGGCTCTTGTGCGTATTGAGCATAAGACCTACGGAGTTTGCAAGACCACCGGCAAGCTTATTCCGCGCGAGCGCCTGTTGCGCGTACCTCACGCAACGGAGTGCATCGAGGCAAAAGAGGCCCGCAGATAGCGGTTGTGCCCATATAGACCGATAGGTTGCCTCGCAATGTGGCAACCTATCTTTTTTGCCCGATGGCAGAAAAACAAAATGGTGTGTTCAAAGATTTTGAACACACCATTTCTATTGAAAGTGATATACTATCGAACCTTAAACTCTGGGTCAGCCTTCATTGGGATAGGCATAGCCGCATAGTCGCCACGCTCGAACTTCTCGCGAACTGCCTTGAATGCGTTGATTGTATACTCAACGTCCTCCATCGTGTGGGCAGCCGTAGGGATAACGCGGAGAATAATCTCGCCCTTTGGAATTACAGGATAGATAACAATCGAGCAGAATACGCCATAGTTCTCACGCAAATCGACGATGAGGTTGGTACCCTCCTCGTTACCGCCCTTCATATAGACCGGAGTCACAGGCGACTGCGTTACACCAATCTCAAAGCCGTTGGCCTTGAAGCCCGACTGCAAAGCGCGGGTAATCTCCCACAACTTCTCCTGATACTCTGGGTGGTTACGAATCAACTCCAAACGCTTCAACGCACCAATAACCATCGGCATTGGCAACGACTTTGCGTAGAGCTGCGAACGCATATTGTAGCGGAAGAGGTTTACAAGCCAACGTGGAGCAGCCACAAATGCACCGATACCGGCCATCGACTTTGCAAAGGTGTTGAACAACACATCGACACCGTCGATTACGCCAAAGTGAGCAGCCGTACCGCGACCACCAGGACCCATAGTACCAAAACCGTGAGCATCGTC
>JAGBWT010000141.1 GCA_017629615.1 Alistipes sp.
GTATGTCCTCCTCCGTATAGCCATCTTTGCCAACCTCGACGACCTTCAACTTCAATCCGTCGAGTACCAGGCCCTGTTTCGCTCTGCTCCGAAAAGCATCTTTTGGCCGTGTTGCAGGGTGATGGTGTGTTCGGCTCGCGTAGCACGGTCGGCAGCAAATGATGCGTGGGTCTTGTTATTGAAAATCATACAATTTACGAGCGTCTCCACGACCGATGTTCCTTGGTGGCGAGCCGCTGCAACGAGCATCTGCTGTGTTAGCACAACATCGGCATCGACGGTGCGGGCAAAGAACGTTCCGCGCGCTCCGATAGCCAATTCGCCAGGATTGAACGGGTGTTCGACTGTGCCGTAAGGCGAGGTCTTGGTGACGAGACCAAGTTTGCTTGTTGGCGAATACTGACCTTTGGTCAGACCGTAGATTTCGTTGTTGAAGAGTACGATATTGAGGTCTACATTTCGACGCAAGGCGTGGATAAAGTGGTTGCCGCCAATGGCTAACGAGTCGCCATCGCCCGTGCAGACCCAAACCGAGAGTTTAGGGTTTGCGACCTTCACACCCGTAGCGATTGCTACTGCGCGACCGTGTATGGTGTGGAAACCATAGGTCGGCATATAGTAGACGAAGCGTGACGAGCAGCCGATACCCGAGATGAAAACAATATCTTCGCGAGCAACACCGAGCGTCTCGGCAACCTCTGGCATAGCGCGTTGTACGGCAGCCAACACAGCGTGGTCGCCACAACCCGGACACCATTTTACCTGACGGTCGCTTTTGAAATCTTCGGGAGTATATTTGTATTGAGCCATATCGTTAATCGTTTTTCTCTTCGAGAAGAGTGTTGAACACCGTGGTTAATTCGCTTGTCGAGAATGGTTGTCCCGTACATTTTGCATATTCGAGAATCTCGACATCGGGGAAGCGACTACGCAGATAGTCGGCAAACTGTCCTCCGTTGAGTTCGCACACGACGACCCTCTCGAAGCCCTCCAAAATCTCCTTCGTGCCGTGTGGCAGAGGGTTAATGTAGTTGAAGTGGCAGTGCGAAACGCTCTTACCTTCGGCACGCAGGGTCTCGACCGCAGTTCGTAGGTGGCCCATAGTTCCGCCCCAGCCGACCACCAGCAATCGTCCCTCGCTCGACCCGATAAAGGTCTGCATCGGGATATCGTCGGCAATGGCCTCGACTTTGCGGGCGCGAGTCTCGACCATCTGCATATGGTTTTCGGGGTTGTAGGATATATCGCCACTCTTCGAGTCCTTCTCCAAGCCTCCGATGCGGTGTTCGAGGCCTTGCATTCCGGGTACGGCCCAACGACGGACAAAACGCTCATCGCGAGCGTATGGCATAAAGGCTTCGGTCGTGTGGTCGGCCCTCTCGCTTGGCAGGGTCGCAAATTGAGGTGTTATGCTACGCATCTTCTCGACACTCGGGATTGCCCAAGCCTCCGAGGAGTTGGCTATAAAGCCGTCGGTAAGCAGTACGACGGGGGTCATATGCTCAACTGCTATGCGGGCTGCTTCGAATGCGTAGTGGAAGCAGTTGCTTGGCGTCGATGCTGCGATTACGGGCAGTGGCGACTCTCCGTTACGACCATAGAGTGCCTGCATAAGGTCGCTCTGCTCGGTCTTGGTCGGAAGACCCGTCGAAGGGCCTCCGCGTTGTACATCGACCACAACGAGCGGAAGTTCCGACATCACGGCCAAACCGAGTGCCTCGCTCTTCAAGGCCAAGCCAGGACCCGAGGTGGTCGTTACGGCCAGCGAGCCGGCAAACGAAGCTCCGATAGCGGTGCAGATGCCTGCAATCTCGTCCTCGGCCTGCATAGTCTTTACACCGAGCGACTTGTGCTTGGCCAACTCCTCCAATATGCCCGTTGCAGGGGTGATAGGGTATGAACCGCAGAAGAGAGGCAGTCCGCTACGTTCCGAGGCTGCGATTAAGCCCCAAGCGGTGGCGGTATTACCGTTGATTGTGCGATATTTACCTGCGGCTAAACCTGTATGCTCGATATAGTAACGATTGAGCGAGAGGTGGTTGTTGGCTGCATAGTTGTAACCGGCCTCGATTACCAGCATATTGGCGTGCGCCAGGTCGGGATTGCGTGAGCCGAACTTCTTGTCGAGATACTCTTGTGCGTGGTCGGTTGTGGCATCGGTCAGATAGAGGCATACGCCAAGAGCAAACATATTGCGGCACTTGTTGCGACTCTTGTTGTCGAGCGATGTCTCGGTCAAAGCCTCACGAGTGATGGTTGTTATGCGGATACCTGCTGTGTTGTAGCCCTGCAACGATAGCTCTTCAAACGGATTGTCGCCGACAAAACCTGCACGACGGAGGTTATCGGCCGTAAAGGTGTCGGTATCGTATATGATTGTTGCCTCCTTTTTGAGGAATGGACGGTTGGCCTTCAATGCGGCAGGATTCATTGCGACCAATATGTCACATTGGTCACCAGGGGTTGCGATACTGCTCGAACCGAAATGCACCTGAAAGCCCGAAACACCGGCTATGGTGCCTTGTGGGGCGCGAATTTCGGCCGGATAGTCGGGGAATGTCGAAATCGCA
>JAGBWT010000142.1 GCA_017629615.1 Alistipes sp.
TAACCTCGACCTTAAGTGCGCTCGCGAGCAGCTCGACGCCGACCACTTCGGCTTGGAGGAGGTTAAAGACCGCATCTTGGAGCACCTCGCAGTAATCAAGCTTAAGGGTGATTTGAAGTCACCAATCCTCTGCCTCTATGGCCCTCCGGGAGTGGGTAAGACGTCGCTCGGCAAGTCGGTAGCCACGGCTCTCGGCCGTAAGTTCGGACGCATAGCCCTCGGTGGTCTGCACGACGAGGCGGAGATTCGCGGTCACCGCCGCACATACATAGGCGCTATGCCGGGTCGCGTAATCGAGACCATCAAGCGTTGCGGCTCATCGAACCCTGTCATCATCCTCGACGAGGTCGATAAGATGACCATCAGCAACCACGGCGACCCTTCGTCGGCACTCTTGGTGGTGCTCGACCGCGAGCAGAACACCACCTTCCACGACAACTATCTCGACACGGAGTACGACCTCTCGAAGGTACTGTTTATCGCTACGGCCAACGATATTGGCTCGATAAACCCTGCACTGCGCGACCGTATGGAGTTAATCAACATTTCGGGCTACGTCGTTGAAGACAAAATCCAAATCGCCACAAAGCACCTCATCAAGAAGCAGACCGAGGCTCACGGTATAGCCGAGAGCGATATGGTCGTTTCGGAGGAGATGTTGCGCAAAATCATATCGGAATATACGCGCGAATCGGGCGTGCGTCTGCTCGACAAGCATTTGGCAAAGATTGCTCGCGCAAGAGCAAAGCATATCGCTTTCGAGGAGGAGTACAAGGCCGAGATTTCGGCTGCCGACATCGAGAAGATTCTCGGCAAACCAAAGTATCTGAACGAGGAGTACGAAATCAAGGATATGGTCGGCGTTGTGACGGGCTTGGCTTGGACGCAGGTCGGTGGCGACATTCTCTACATCGAGTCGTTGCTCACACCCGGCAAGGGCAAGTTGTCGCTCACGGGTAATCTCGGCGACGTGATGAAGGAGTCGGCAACAATCGCCTTTGAGTGGGTCAAGGCTCACCACAAGGAGTTGGGCATCGACAGCGAGATGTTCGAGAAGAACGACCTCAACATTCACGTTCCCGAGGGTGCTATTCCGAAGGACGGCCCATCGGCAGGTATCACGATGATAACCTCGATTGTTTCGACCTACACAGGCCGCAAAGTCCGCGAGCGTATCGCAATGACGGGCGAGACAACGTTGCGTGGTCGCGTAACCCCTATCGGTGGCGTCAAGGAGAAGGTTTTGGCCGCAAAGCGTGCCGGCATTCACACCATTCTGCTGCCGGAGAAGAACCTCAAAGATGTCGAGGAGATTAAGAAAGAGTATTTGGAGGGCCTGACGTTCCACTATGTTCGCACCAACGAGCAGGTTCTCGATATAGCATTGGAGAAATAACGAGCAAACAACAAAATGAAGAACGGACTCAAATTTATAGCAATCATTCCTGCCCGATATGCCAGCACACGCTTCCCTGGCAAGCCATTGGCATTGCTCGGTGGCAAGCGAGTAATCGAGCGCGTATATGAGCGCGTGGCAGGCGTACTCGACGACGCTGTCGTTGCAACCGACGACGAGCGCATAGCCGAAGCCGTCAGAGCCTTTGGCGGCAAGGTCGAGATGACCTCGACCGCACATCGTAGCGGCACGGACCGTTGTTGGGAGGCATACGAGAAGCAGGGCGGCGAGTTCGACGTCATTGTCAATGTGCAGGGCGACGAGCCTTTTATCCAGCCATCGCAGTTGGAGGCTATTCGCGACTGCTTCGACGATAAAGATACCGACATTGCAACGCTCGTAGAGCCATTTGACAAGGGTTGCGGATTGGCAGCCTTGGAGAACCCCAACTCGCCAAAGGTTGTACTCGACAACTCGATGCACGCACTCTACTTTTCGAGGTCGGTAATCCCATACCTGCGAGGCGTAGAGCGCGAGAAGTGGTTGGAGAGTCACACCTTCTACAAGCATATCGGCATCTACGGTTTCCGCACCGAAGTATTGAAGGCCGTAACGTCGATGCCTCAATCGCCACTCGAACTTATGGAGTCGCTCGAACAGTTACGCTGGTTGGAGAACGGCTACAAAATCGGGGTCGGCATCTCGCACGTCGAGACCATAGGTATCGACACCCCCGAGGATTTGGCTCGCGCCGAGGCCTTTCTGTTGAATCACTAAAAAAGAGCAATATGAGAAGATTCCTACTTGTAGCAGTTGTATCGTTGCTGTTTGGTGCAACAGCAAACGCGCAGTGGTCTATCGCCGGCGATAGAATAAAGAGTTCGTGGGCAGAGCAAGTTACTCCCGACAACGTATTGCCAGAGTATCCGCGTCCGCAACTCGAACGTAGCGAGTGGCTCAACCTCAACGGACTGTGGCACTATGCCATAACCGACCTTGCAGAGGCCCAACCCAAGACTTTCGATGGCGAGATTCTCGTTCCGTTTGCTATCGAGTCGGCCCTCTCGGGCGTACAGAAGCCGCTCTTGCCGCAGAACACTCTTTGGTATGAGCGCACATTCTCCCTCCCGTCGAAGTGGGCGCAGCGACGCATCTTACTCAACTTTGGTGCGGTGGATTGGAGTGCCGACGTCTATGTTAATGATATTCTCGTTGGTAGCCACACAGGAGGCTTCACTCCATTCTCGATTGATATTACAAACGCCCTCAAAAAGGGAGTGCAGAAGATTGCTGTCCGCGTATGGGACCCTTCGGATACGGAGCATAACCCCGTAGGCAAGCAGCGACTAAATCCGAGTGGTATTTGGTATACGGCCGTATCGGGTATATGGCAGACCGTATGGTTGGAGCCTGTATCGAAGCACAACCATATCAAAAACATCACAACCGCCTGCAATATCGCTCGTGGCGAATTGTATGTCGAGGCCGATTGTGCAAACGATAACGGTGTGCTGGCTATCGAGGTTAAAGATGGCGACAAGATTGTCTGCAAGACCAACGTCTTGTGTGGCGCACGAGCTGTGCTGCCGATTAAAGAGGCCAAATTGTGGAGTCCCGACGCTCCGCACCTCTACGACCTCAATATATCGCTTATGAGTAACGGCACGGTAGTAGACCAAGTCAATTCCTACGCGGCAATGCGCGAATTTGCAACCAAGCGCGACGAGTTGGGACATCTGCGTATGACACTCAACGGCAAGCCGATATTTATGTATGGCCCGCTCGACCAGGGTTGGTGGCCCGATGGTCTTTATACGGCACCGACCGACGAGGCTCTGCTCTACGACATCGTGCTGACCAAAGAACTCGGTTTCAATACTATCCGCAAACACATCAAGGTTGAGTCGGCTCGCTGGTACTACCACTGCGACCATCAGGGTATCATCGTATGGCAGGATATGCCTTGTCTTGCACTCTACGATAGTGGAAGCAAATCGGGTCGATGGGGTCGCAACTACATAGGTGGAGGTAGCGACTCGCCCGTTTCACGCAGCGAAAAGAGCAACTACTATAAGGAGTGGTGTGAGATTATCGA
>JAGBWT010000143.1 GCA_017629615.1 Alistipes sp.
TAAATTTATTTTGGTTACAAAGATAATGTTTTCCGCGAAAAATCTCTATCTTTGTGAAAGATTTTTAATGCGATGACTGCTCTTTATCCACAAATCATCTACGGCCCTGTCCGTTCGCGTCGCCTCGGCATATCGTTGGGGGTAAATCTCTTGCCTCAACAATCGAAGGTTTGCACCTTCGACTGCATATATTGCGAATGTGGCTGGAACAGCGAGCGACGAGGAGCAAAACTCCTTCCATCGCGCGACCAAGTGCGTGAGGCCCTCTCTTCGACGCTCGAAAAGATGGCGGCCGAGGGAGCTCTGCCCGACGTAATAACATTTGCAGGCAACGGCGAGCCGACTATTCACCCCGAGTTTGAGGCGATTATCAACGACACGATAGAGTTGCGCAACCTCTATGCGCCACAAGCCAAAGTCTCGGTTTTGAGCAACGCCACACAACTTCATCGCCAAGATGTTGTCGCAGCCCTCCACCGCATCGACAACAACATTCTCAAACTCGATTCGGCATTCGATTCAACCATACAAGCGATAAACAAGCCGTGCGGCAACTACTCGGTTGCAACCATAATCGACCAACTGAAAAGATTTGAGGGAGAGTTGATTGTGCAGACGATGTTTCTGCGTGGCGAGTGCGACGGAGCGACGATTGACAACACCACCGACCACGAAATCGAGGCGTGGCTGAAAGTTATTGGCGAAATTGCACCCAAGCAGGTTATGATTTACTCCATCGCCCGCGACACACCGTGTCAAACGCTATCGGCCGTCTCGCGCGAAGAGTTATCGACAATCGCAAAACGCGTTGAAGAGCTGGGCATAATGTGCTCTTTGGCGTAATATTTGTTCAATTTAGGACATTTCGGAACAACGACACCTCTCCTGCACTACTTTTGGCAGGTTTTTGTAAAATCCGTTATGTCAATGCCAACAATAGAACCCTGGTTACTAATTCCGTTTGGCACGATGTTGCTCACAATCGCTATCGCGCCACTCCTATTCGCCCGCATTTGGGAGAAGAACTCAACAAAACTGATTTTCACGGCCCTCATATCTATACCGACCGCGATAATTCTCTTTCGCTACGACTTGAAGGAGCAGCTATTCGAGCAACTATTCAACGACTACCTCCCCTTTATCATACTACTCGGCACGATGTTTATCGTTACGGGCGGTATCCGCATACGATACAACGCCATCGGCACCCCGACAATCAATGCCGTTATTATGATTGTCGGCTACATTCTCGCCTCGTTTATCGGCACAACAGGTGCAGCGATGTTGCTTATCCGCCCACTAATCGAAATCAACCGCGAACGTAGCCACAAGGCACACACCATACTCTTTTTCATCGCCCTCGTGGCAAATTGCGGAGGCATACTCTCGCCTCTTGGCGACCCACCGCTCTTTATGCTCTATCTGCGCGGAGCTTCGTTCGGTTGGTTTCAAGGTTTGTATCCCGAATGGGCAACAACAGGCGCAATCCTTATACTTATATATTATATATACGACCGCTACATATTCCACCACAAAGAGTTTATCGGAGTGCGTCGCATCAAAGACGACGAGGAGATTGACGAACACCTCGCCTTTTCGGTTGGCGGAGCTGTAAATATCCTGCTGCTCGCGGCAATCGTAATGTGCGTGGCTCTTGTCAACGAATCGCACATTCCGGCAATGGGCAAGCCCGATGCCTCGCCACTACTGCGCAACGCCCGCGAGATTATACTCATCGTCATAGCACTCGCATCGCTAATCTTCACAAGCCGACGCCTACGTCGCGAAAACCACTTCTCGTGGCAACCTATTGCCGAAGTCGCGATACTCTTCATCGGCATATTTACGACGATGACACCCGCCCTGCTCTTCCTCAATGCCAACGCAGCAGCACTCGGCATCTCGGAGCCGTGGCAATTCTACTACGCCTCGGGAGCCTTCTCGTCGATACTCGACAACGCTCCGACGGCCATCGCCTTCCACACGGTAGCCAAAGCGCTGCCTATGGCCAGCGATGCAACCATCGTTGCCGGCATACCGCAAACCATCTTGACAGCCATATCGCTCGGTGCAGTATTTTTCGGCTCGATGACCTACATCGGCAACGGCCCTAACTTTATGGTCAAATCGATAGCCGAGAGTGAAGGCATCGCAATGCCCTCATTCTTTGGTTACATCTTCAAATTTTCGTTGATTATTCTCCTGCCGACCTATATCGTGGTGCAGCTTCTCTTCTTGTAGTCCCCCTCCGACAGACTACTGAACAACAAGGCTCTGGACTACCGCCACGCCCGAACGCTCGTTAAGCGCACGCACAAGCGACTCGCGCTGCATCATCAATTCGTGACGCACGACACTCGACGCAACGTGTACATAGAGCACACCTCGCACCAAGCGCACCTGTCGCGTCTGGGCAGCGACGAGCGGACCGACGACCTGACGCCACACATCGGGCAACGCACCTTCGGCAATCTTCGCCGCGATGTTTGGGCTACGAAACAGCTCGTCGAGCAACGCGCCTATCGGTTGGGCTTTGGTTCGTTTCATTGCAACACCTTTCCGTATGTGACATCAAAGACCCGATAGCCACCTGCGCACTCCTTCATCAATCGCTCTACACGCTCGCGACTACAATCGGTAATAACAATTTGGCCAAAATTATCGGCCGACACGACATTGACCAACTTGGCTACTCGCTCTTCGTCGAGACGGTCAAAGACATCGTCGAGCAACAGAATAGGCACTTCGCCCAACTGCTCGGCAATTATATGGTATTGAGCCAATTTCAGTGCCACAATAAACGACTTCTGCTGACCCTGCGAGCCATATTTACGAAGAGGCACTCCGCCAATAGTAAAGAGCAAATCGTCGCGATGCACACCACACGAGGTGAAGCCATTGATAATATCACGCTGGCGCGATGCGAGCAATAACTCCGACAAACTGCTACCATTCAAATCCGAGCGATACGACAACTCGACCTGCTCTCTGTCGCCCGAGATAAGTCGATAGTATTCGGCCACAACGGGTTGAAGTTGCTCAACCATTGCCGCCCTTGCAGAGTGAATTTTCTGGGCTGCACTCTCCAACTGCGCATCATATATAAGCAGCATCTCCTCGGCCGAGCCCATTTTCAGATATTTATTACGCTCGGCAAGTGCCTGATTGTAGCGAATCATCGCCGCCAGGTAGTCGCTATCGAGTTGCGAAAGGAATGCGTTGATATAGCGACGACGCTCCTCGGCGACATCGCTCACAAGCACCGAGTCGGCAGGCGAAACAATCACAACCGGCACAACACCGACGTGCTCCGAGAGTCGTTTATAGGGCTTACCGTTGCGCTTCATTATCTTCTGTCCACCCTTTGTAAATGAGCAACTTATCTGTTCGCGACGGCCCCGAGCATTCTCATACTCGCCATCGATAACAAAGAAGCTTTCGCCAAACCGCACACATTGGCTATCACTCATCGAAAGAGCCGATTTACACATCGACAGATAGTATATCGCATCGACGATATTGGTTTTGCACGTTCCGTTCGCGCCAACAAAACAATTTATACCGCGGTCGAGTGTCAGACTCTCCTGCGACAGGTTCTTAAAGTTGATGAGCGATAGTTTTTTGAGATACATAGGCAGCCCGTCTTATCGTGTCAAAGATAGGAATTTCCTACGAACTACGCCAATCAAAGCAAAAAAAAGTACGACAAAAGCGGTTTATTTATTAAAAAAGTGTATTTTTGTGGGTTGAAGAGAAAAATTAAATATAAAATATCGAAAAATTATGGCAAAAAATGTTAAAGACGCTCAAGAAGTCGCTGTTGCGGAGGCTGTGAGCAAAACCGAAACGTTCTTCGAGAACAACGGCAAAAAGATTACTATCGCGTTGGTTGCACTGATTCTCATCATCACCGGCGGATACCTCTACAAGACTATGGTTCTCGACGTAAATGCAGAGAAGGCTGCCGAACTTATCGTTGTGGCACAGGACCGCTTTATGGCAGAGAATCCCAACTATCAGCTCGCTCTCGATGGCGATGAGACAGGCGCAGGCCTCCTCGAAGTAATCGAGCAGTACGGCTCAACCCCTGCCGGCAACCTTGCAAAGCACTACGCAGGCGTATGCTACCTCCACCTCGGCGATTTGGAGAGTGCCGAAAAGTATCTCGGCGAGTACAGCACCACCAGCGGCATCGCAGGCCAAGTCCTCAATGCACAGAACTACGGTTTGCGTGGCGACATCGCTGTTGATAAGAAGGCTTACGACGAGGCTATCTCGCTCTACAAGAAGGCTGTTGCTGCTTCGGATAGCGACTACACTTCGTCGCTCTACACCTTCAAGCAGATTTTGGTATATGCCGCACAGGGCGAGACTGCAAAGGCAGAGGAGTGCTACAACACTTTGCGTAGCAACAACCCAACAGCATTCGAGTTGTTGCGTCGTGCAGAGGAGGCTATCGGCACCGCTGCAAAATAATCGAAGCCGACAATGATTAAAGCATCGGAGGTTAGAGTCGGAATAGCCGTTGTCGAGGGGTGTCAAACCTACCGCATCGTCAATGAGTTGTTGCGTATGGGCTGTCGCGAGGAGAATCTGACTATCAAGATTATCCCCAACGACCTGCACCTTGCGCTTGGCGTGCTATTCTTCGCCGAATACACCGATGTCGATTGCGCCATTGCCGTAGCAAGTGGCACTTCGGGGCGCGACGGAGAGATTATCCGTTCGCTTCTCGACCTGCAAATACAGTGGAATATGCCCATCGAGTACATCAACCATAACGACCTAATCAACTGTGGTACAGGCGCGGTACAGATGGTGATGCTCCAAAGCGAGATGGCTGGCGAACTCCCCGAGGAGCGAGCTGCTGCCACTGCACCACATCGTCGCGATAATGTAAACTAACGCTCGGCAATCGACCGATAACAAACGAGGGTGACTATTTGTTTAGTCACCCTCATCTTTTATCTACTTGGATTGCCTACTTCGCCCCCAACTTCTCTCTGATGGCACGAAGCATATCGACGGTCATACTCTCCAAATCCCATTGTGGGTTCCAACCCCACTCCTCGCGTGCGCAAGTATCATCGAGACGGTCGGGCCAACTGCGCGATATATTCTCCTTGACAGGGTCGATGTCGTAGTCCATCTCGAAGGTTGGGATATGCTTGCGAATCTCGGCCGCAAGAATCTCCGGCGTAAAGCTCATCGAGGCGATATTGAAACTATTGCGGTGGCGCAACTTCGCAGGGTCGGCCTCCATCAAATCGACAATAGCCTTCAACGCATCGGGCATATAGAGCATATCCATATAGACATCGCTCGGCACGGCACAAGTATAGCGACCCGAACGAATTGCCTCATAGAAGATTTCGACTGCATAGTCGGTCGTACCACCACCAGGCAATGTCTTGTTCGAGATGATACCCGGGAAGCGAATCGAACGGGTGTCGATGCCATATTTCTGGGCATAGTAGTTACTGAGCATTTCGCCCGTAACCTTGCAGAGTCCGTAGATTGTCGTCGGCTGCATAATCGTATCCTGCGGAGTAAGGTACTTTGGCGACGTTGGGCCAAATGCACCAATCGACGATGGCGTAAATACAGCGCAATGGTGCTGACGGGCAACCTCCAAAGCGTTCATCAACGCACCCATATTCACACCCCAAGCCATCTGCGGATTACGCTCGCCTACGGCCGAGAGGAGCGCCACAAGGTTGAAGATGGTGTCGATATGGTGACGCGCCACCACCGAAGCCATATTGGTTGCATTCAGAGCATCGAGCACCTCGAACGGACCATCGGCCGACAACGATTTACACTCGCGCACATCGGTTGCAACGACATTCGAAGCACCATAAATCGACCTCAAATAAGGCACCAATTCAGAACCTATCTGACCTCCGGCACCAACGATAAGAATCTTTTTCATCTGTTTATCAGTTTTACAACCCGAAAGATACGACTTTTTCGTCAAACTGCGTTCCGAAATGGATTTTTTTTTGATTTTTATTAACGAGGCTTGACTTCCGCTTCGCTCCGTCTTATCTCTCCTCCTAAATCCTCCTTTGATAAGGAGGGCTTTGAGGTCACGAGTTAGGCATCCTCACAAAAAAAAGATGAAGGACAATCAAATGATTATTCTTCATCTTTGAGCTGTTGACGAGGCTTGAACTCGTGACCTCTTCCTTACCAAGGAAGTGCTCTACCACTGAGCTACAACAGCATTAAACCCTTAAAAGCGGTGCAAAAATAAGATAAAAAAAGAGATTGAGCAAACTTTTTGACCAAATTTTATCAAATCAGCGCAAAAAAGTCGCATTTATCCTCTTTGCGTGCCAAAGAGTGTATTGTTTAGCCAACAAATAGCCCCTGCCTACACAACCGCTACGCACCCCAACTTTGGGAACAACACAAAAAGACTACCCCAAAACAGCAGGCGAACAAACAACCCAAAGAGGAGGAGTAAAACAGCAACTATCCTCACGCACACAGATTCCACAAGCTCGATTTTTCAGCATTTTTTCGGTATAAAATTTCGGTAACTCAAAATTTTTTCCGTACTTTGGGGCCGTAATATATAAATATATGTATTAGAGTTTAATATTAAATATTTTATCAATTTTTATGAAACACATTTTCAACTATTTCCTGCTTCTCTGTATCACTTTTACAGCAGCAGCAATGGTCGCTTGTGGCAACGATGGAGGCACGAGTGACCCAGAAAACGAGACTCCCGAGACTCCACCGGTAGAGACTATCGAGAGTGCCAAACTCGAAAAGACAAAGACTGTTGTTACCGAAACGAGCGTCGAATTTTCGGTTGAGACCACAGGCTTTACGAAGTATGCCTACGCTATTCAGGAGGACAACGGCTCGAACGAGGCTCCTCTTTCGTCGTTAATCTTTGCGACCGGAACGCAAGGCACTTTGAAGGACGGCTCGAATGTCATCAAGGTAGAGAACCTCAAACCTTCGACTTCGTATATCGTTTATGTTGCATTCAGCAAGGAGAACACCATCTCGCGTTATGTTATCGACGTAAAGTTCACAACGGGTGCATTCACAGACGAACTCACATTCTTCAATATCAACTACCAAGATATTTCGGCCCACTTCAACTACCCACACGACAAGGTTCAGGAGGGCAACGTTATCAAGTGGCAGTTGTCGGACATTCCAACCTACAACACCTTTATCCAAAGCGACATCGACGTCTTTGCTCTCTGTATGCACGACGATGTATACCACAACTACATCACCGAATCGACCACTTGGCTCTTCAACGAGGATAACGCCTACTTCACCAACAACGACTACGGCACAGAGGAAACTCTGATGCGCTGGTTCCCAATCGTACCGGGTCAGCCTATGTACCTCTCGATGGCCGAGTATGCATACAATACCGAGGAGGTTTGGTGGCGTGCCGGTTGGGGTCCGGGCTACTACACCCCTCTCTTCGACCTCGACAAGTACTACGAAGACTACGTCAACACACCTAATGGCATCTTGGATTCGGCCCCTTACTACACCGGATACCACCGTCGCGAATTTGTGATGTCGAAGCAGCCAAGCCGTATGAAAGATGTTCCTCAAATCGATATAGAACTTCACCCTCTCGGAGGCCGCATCACACTCACACCAACCGACAACATCTACGGTATGTGCTACTGTATTGTGGACCTGGCAACCTACTCCGAAATGCTCCGACTGCTCGACAACAACAAAGACTACTTGCAGTGGTATATCACTTCGTATCACGCCTTTGCTATTACGCAGATTGCGAACAACGTATTCGGCCAGACCGACATCATCTTGGAGAACGACTATTGGATGCAGCAGAACACCCAATATATGATTCTCGTCACATCGCTCAGCGATGAGAGGGGCAGCAAGCAGTCGTTCGTTACCAAGACCTTCTCGCTTCCAAAACCAACCAAAGCGGCTCCGACCGTCGAGGTTAAGGGTGTTGCAAAACCTGCCGACGAGGTTGAGACCAGCGGTGCACAGCGTCACGACGAGGTTTACTTCAACATCAAGGCTACGAGCGGTGACAACAACAACGCCTTTACGGGTCAGTATATTGCCAACTATGAGCGCGATTGGGCTGCTATGGTTCAGTCGGTAATGAAACAAACCAACTGCACAAAAGAGGAGGCCAACACAGAACTCATCAAGCAATATGGAGCAAGTTTCACAGCCGAAGAGTTGGCTGCCATAAACTCGGCTGAAGGTCTGACAATCCGTTTCGACACTCGCGCCGACGCTACAACTTTCTGCGGCGCCGTTATTATGAACGATGAGGGTGTATACAGCGTTGGTTCGGTTGGCGAGATACGCTCGTTAAAAGAGCCTGCTGCAACGCCTGCCGATATGCAAAAGCTCAACGCTTTGAAGGGCGAATGGACCGCAACTGCAACCATCAACTACACACGTTGGTTCTACGACGAGAGCCGTCCGGAGGACGAAAAGAACTATCAGGCAACCATCGAGGAGGTGATGACCAGCAAAGTTGTTATCGGAGAGGTTGGTTACGAGGCAACACTCCCAGAGAGCGTCTACGACATCTTCTTCAAGAGCTCGACCCTCAAAACCAAAGAGGAGGTTGATGCTGTCTATAACCAATTCAAGGAGAGCGTCGACGGCTTTAACCAGCATTTGGTTGAGCAGAACCGCATCTTGTGCCAGGGCTTCGACCTCGAAACAACCCATAGCGGCTACTACACCAAGTATGCTTCGCCTTACGAGTTGTTTATTGCCGACGGCGACACCTACACGGCTTACAACTACGAGTCGCCAATCTTCGACTTCGGTCCTAAATGGTATCTCGAAATCGACACCGACGGCAACGTAACCGCTCCGTTCAACGCCAACTACTTTGCACCGACTTCGCAGTGGTACAAGCAAGTTTACAGCTTCATTGGTTGTAGCGACCAGCACTCGTTGCCTTATGTTATGAACGAGAAGAGCGAAATCGTAAATGGTCACTTCCCAGTTACCATCTCCGACGATGGCAACACCATCACCATCAACCCTCTCGTTTATGGCGAGGCACAGGAGTCATTCTATCCTAACATCGCTCGTACTTATGTACAGGGTGGTCAGAACGTATTCCAACTCTATTCGCGAATCATTAGCCCTATCGTCCTCACTCGCGGTTATAGCGAGCCTGCCGCTCCAGCTGCTGCTTCGGCTGTTCGTGTAGAGTCGCAGAAGCCTGCATCGCTCCACACCTCGAAGCAGGGCATCGCACGCAAGAGCCGCACCGCACTTCCAGTAGGTTGCGCACTCCGCGAGCGTACGAAGGTTAAGTACGATATCCTTTCGAAGGAGGAGTTCCAAGCAAACCTCAACAAGTTTGTCGAGAACTTCAAGCAGAAGATGCAATAATTTGCAACCCTCCGTCAGAAACTCTCCGCGAGGGGAGTTTCTGTTCGGTTTTTTATAAAACTATTCAACCAACTCCGATATGAAGAGATTGCTACTCGCCCTCGTTACACTCGCCACCGTTGCATCGGCTTCGGCGCAGATTCCACTCGGCAGCGAAGGTAAAGGAGGCGTAATTTCGGGTAGTTTCGAGAGCAACAGCATCGTCTATTTCAACGACAAAGCCCTCTCGACACCTGCACCCGAAGACCATTTCGGCTCGAACAACTACTTGAAGGTCAATTATACCTACAAGCGCCTTTCGGTCGGGCTCCAACTCGAAGCCTATCTGCCGGCATTGCAGGGCTACGAAATGGGAACCTATGCGCCAGGATACCGCGTAATATACCCTACCAAATATATCCAGTGGCAGGACAAGTGCTACTCGATTTTGGTCGGCGACGTATATGAGCAGTTCGGTAACGGCATTGTTTTCCGTAGTTTCGAGGACCGACAACTCGGCTTCAACAACGCACTCGAAGGTGGTCGCGTTTCGTACAACCTCGGCCAATACTTCACCATTAAGGCGATGTATGGTCGTCCGCGCATCTA
>JAGBWT010000144.1 GCA_017629615.1 Alistipes sp.
CATACGCCACGAAGCCTCCATCTGCACATGGTAGCGTGCGAAGGTGATGGTGGGGTTGACGAGTGCTGTGACCGCAAAACGGTCGTTGCGAGTGCGGAATGTGCCCCACAACTGCATTATGCCACGATAGTGGAAGTATCGCTCGATATTTTCGCGATCGTAATAGCCAAACCACGCGCGAGCACCCAAGTGCCAATTCGGATGTGGCTCGTAGAGACACGCTGCGGTAGCGTAGTTGAACGAGCGAGAGACTTCGGCATTGAGTCCGTTCGATTCGTGCTCGATGCCGAAGAGCATCCTCACTTGTGGACTTACTCGCCACGCGACCCAAAACCCCGGGTTGTAGGCGGTCTCACGGAACGGGCACGACTCCTGATAGATATCCCATATACTGCGCTGGGTGTAGGTGGCAAAGATGTCGACATTGTTGCCTATGTGCCATAGTCGCATAGCCACGCTGAGCTGAAACTTAACATCCGAGGTGTATTGCGATATGGGAGCATTGGTGGCAAATCCTGTTGCCAAATAGTTCTGCTTCCACATACCGATGACGGGGTATTCGCTCTGTTTTTTCTGGCGATTATTGGCGACAATAAGCGAGTCGTTCTGCTTTGCAGATAGAGCAAAACAGAACAGACAAGCCACTATGGTCAATATTTTTCTCATTCTATCCTTGCCGTTATTGTGGGATGAAGATGTAGGTTATCGTTCCTTGTTGTTTGGTTGGTGCATCGGTGTTGATGTCGAAGGTGGAGTTGAGCGCTGATGTGCGAGCTGTCTCTCGCATACACTCGTCGCCTCCGCTGGTCACAACTGCCGAAATCACCTTGCCGCTTTGGTTTATTACTGCCGATACAACAACCTCGCCACCACCCTCACAACGATAGGCAGGTTTTACCAAGTGGCGGCTATATCGTACCGGATTTTTGAACGAGAAGCTCACCGTGACACTTCCCTTGCGCTTGCTATCCTTCTTCTCCTTGCCTCCGCTGGTCGTAGGTCTATTCTCGCCGATGGCATTTGCTTCGCGCAGACCACGCTCGTAGGCCTCGCGATTGGCCCGTATCTCACGCTCGGTAGCCTCGGCCGATGCGTTGAGTTCGGCTGTGTTGGTGTTCTTTTCGTCTTCGAGATTTTCGTTCAGGGCATTCTCGTTAGACGAGAGGTTGCGGATGGAGTTCCAATCGATGTCGCTCTGTTTGCGACGAATCTCCTCCTCGAGGCGATCGCGCTCCTCCTCGAGCAGCTCTACGGTACTCATATCGATGTAGATAGTGTCGGGGGCAACTCGCATCGAAGGTCCAATCTTAGCCAACACAAAGACGATTGCCACCACCAGAAAAACGATGATGGTGACACATAGTCCGATACGGTTGTCGTAGACCCAATTGATAGGGTCCTCGCGACGGTCGTCGAAAGGTAGTCGTAACCTCGGTTGACGGGGCTTTCGAGGCTGTGTCGGACGATTTTGCGGGCTCTTCTGTGGCTGTTCCATTGTGTTGTGTAAATTCAGTCGCAAATTTAATAAATTTAACGAAAAAAATACTATCTTTGTGGTGATTATACTCACACTTTTGCAGAAAAACGAATATTATGTCGGCAAAACAGAATACGCTTGGTGGCTCAATTACCTTTTCGGGTAAGGGTCTCCATACGGGCAAGCAGGTTACAATGACCGCAAATCCTGCGCCCGAGAATCACGGAATAGTCTTTCGTCGTGTAGATATCGAGGGCGCACCTATGGTGCCGGCCTTGTGCGATTATGTGGTGGACACTTCGCGTGGTACAACCATTGCCAAAGGCGAGGCGCGTGTCAGCACTATCGAGCACATTATGTCGGCTCTCTGGACTCTTGGTGTCGATAATGCCTTGATCGACATCGATGCTCCCGAAACTCCAATTATGGATGGCTCGGCTCGCGAGTATGCTGCCGAGATTTTGCGCGTGGGCGTGGTTGAACAGTCGGCTCAGCGTCGCTACTACGAGGTGACCGAGAAACAGGTCTATGCCATCCCCGAGAAGGGTGTGATGTTGGCCATCTATCCGAGCGACGAGTATACCGCGTCGGTGCATATCGACTTCAACTCGAAGATTATCGGCAACCAATACGCCACATTTACCCCCGAGGATAACTACTCCGAGAAGATTGCTCCAAACCGCACCTTTGTCTTCTTGCACGAGATCGAGGCTTTGGCAGCAATGGGCCTGGTCAAGGGCGGTGATGTCGACAATGCGATTGTGATTGTCGAGAATCCTGTCACCGACGAGCAGTTGGAGCGACTTTCGTTGCTCTTCAACAAGAAGGACATTCGTGTTACGGGTGGCTATCTCAACAATCTCGAGTTGCGTGCTTCGAACGAGATGGCACGCCACAAGTTGCTCGACTTGCTCGGCGACTTCGCTCTGCTTGGTATGCGTATCAAGGGCAGCGTTATGGCAACCCGCCCTGGTCACTACGCCAACACCGAGTTTATGAAGCAACTCCGTGCGTCGATCCGTCGCGAGGGTGTCAAGCCTCGCTTCAAGTACGATGCTCGCAAGGCTCCGCTCTACGATATCAACGATATCAAGCGAATGTTGCCACATCGTGCGCCATTCCTCTTGGTCGACAGGGTCTACCATTTGGACGAGTACTCGGTGGCGGGTATCAAGCAGGTTACCTTCAACGAGCCATTCTTCCAGGGCCACTTCCCGAACGAGCCTATTATGCCGGGTGTGCTGATTGTGGAGGCTATGGCGCAATGTAGCGGTATCTATGTGATGAGCAAGGTCGATAACCCTGAGGAGTACTCGACCTACTTCCTTCGCATCGATAATGTCCGTTTCCGCCAAAAGGTTGTGCCGGGCGACACTATGCAGATCGAGTGCGAGATTGTATCGCCTTCGTCGCGCAAGATTTCGCAGGTCGAGTGTAAGGTCTTTGTGGGCGATACCCTCGCTTGCGAGGCTACGCTTCTGCTCCAGATTGTGAAGAACAAATAGACTTTTAGCCCTTTTTAATTACGCAGTTTGAATTTTTAATTTTTAATTCTAGATATGATAAGTCCTTTAGCTTATGTCCACCCCGATGCAAAGTTGGGTGAGAATGTTACGGTAGAGCCTTTTGCCTACATCGCCGGCGATGTCGAGATTGGCGACGATTGTTGGATCGGTCCGGGTGCCATCATCAACGATGGCGCACGCATCGGCAAGCGCAACAAAATTCACACAGGTGCCTCCATTTCGTGCCTTCCGCAGGATTTGAAGTTTGTGGGCGAGAAGACCACCGCAGTTATTGGTGACGACAACGATATCCGCGAGTGTGTAACCATCAGTCGTGGTACCGCATCGCGTGGCACAACCATCGTGGGCAATGGCAATCTGCTTATGGCCTATGTACACGTGGCGCACGACGATGTTGTGGGTAGCCATTGCGTCATCGCAAACCGTGTTTCGCTTGCTGGCGAGGTAGAGGTTGGCGACTGGGCTGTTATCGGCGGTCACTCGGCAGTGCATCAGTGGTGCAAGATTGGCGACCACTGTATGATTCAGGGAGGCTCGTTGGTATGTCAGGATGTGCCACCTTTCGTAACAATGCGTGCGAGTGGCTCCTATGCCGGTA
>JAGBWT010000145.1 GCA_017629615.1 Alistipes sp.
CATCAACTCTTCAAAATAGTTCATATCGTCATCTTTCGGCGCGGAGTAACTACCACAGACACAGTGCCATAATACGACAGTTACGCAACCGCACCTTTGCACAGCAAAGGTAGCGATTTTACGCCAACCGCGTTTCGGTATAAATACCTAAATTGAATGTTTATGCAGAGAAAATCCGAACGAGCCTATCGACGTTCGTAGACAATAAGGGCAAACGGAGCATCGAACTCCTTGCCTCGCTCATATCGCTCACAAGCGACTTCGCGCCACTGCGACATATCGATTTGGGGCAGTGCTGCATCGCCCTCATAGTCGCGATATACGACCGTCAGATACAATCGGTCGGCAATAGGCAGAGCCTCGCCATAGATTTGCGCTCCACCGATAACGAATACCTCCTCCTCGGTTGGGAACAGAGCCACAGCCTCCTCCAACGAATGTACAACCGTACACCCCTCAATCTCTATATCCTGGCGCGTGATGACAACATTGTGACGCTTGGGCAGAGGTCGGCCTATCGACTCGTAGGTCTTACGCCCCATCACAACGGGGTGGCCCGACGTCTTCGTGCGAAAATAGACCATATCCTCGCTAATATGCCACAACAGAGCGTTGCGGTCGCCGATTATCCCGTTTTGGGAGGTTGCAACTATTACACTTATCATATCAGAACGACATTGGAGCTTTGATTGCAGGGTAAGGATTGTAGCCCTCCAACTCGAAATCCTCGTAGCAGAAGTCGAAAATCGAAGTCACATCGCGCTTGATGTGCATCGTTGGCAACTCGCGTGGCTCACGCGACAGTTGCTCGGCAGCCTGGTCGAGGTGGTTGAGATAGAGGTGTGTATCGCCCGTAGTGTGGATAAATTCGCTCGCTTCGAGACCGCACACCTTCGCTATCATCATCGTCAGCAACGCATACGATGCGATATTGAACGGCACACCGAGGAAGGTATCGGCACTACGCTGATAGAGTTGGCACGAGAGTCGGCCCTCGGCCACATAAAATTGGAACAGGACGTGACACGGAGGCAGAGCCATATCCTCAATCTCGGCAACATTCCACGCCGAGACAATCATACGGCGCGAGTTGGGGTTGTGCTTAATCGTCTCGACAACCTCCGAGATTTGGTCGATAAACGCCCCATCGGGTTTTGGCCACGAACGCCACTGATAGCCATAGACGTGGTTCAAATCGCCAAAGCAGTACCCCTCGATTGGCGATGGGTCGGCCGCAGCAACCGAAGCCAGGAACGACTCCTTGTCGAGCGGCAAGACGCTATGACGCACGCACAACTCGTTGTAGTAGCGGAATGCATCGTTGTCCCAGATATGGACACCATTATCGACAAGGTATTTGATATTGGTATCGCCCTTCAAAAACCAAAGCAGTTCGTAGATTACCCCCTTCAAAAAGACCTTCTTCGTGGTAAGCAACGGAAAACCCTTGCTCAAATCGAATCGCATTTGGTGACCAAACACACTCTTTGTTCCCGTACCCGTACGGTCGCCCTTAACCACACCTTCGCGCTCGATGCGTGACAAAAGTTCAAGATATTGTTGCATAACTACTCTGTTTTTTGAGTTATATTACCGGTCTCGTCCATCTCCAACCAATTTGGCTGGTATGGCCAATCGCCGAGGAAATAGCATTGTGGCTGCTCGCTTTGCGAGACTATGTGCATATGTCCGAATATATAGCAATCGGTCTCGCCCCGCTTACTATCGTTGGCGGCAAACTCCTTCAACGGTGCGAGGTATCGCTCGTCACGTTCGTCGCCGTGCGATTTACGCGAGGAGCCGCTCCACCAGCGACCAAAGCCTACGGCAAGGTCGGGGTGAATCAACCACGAGAAGAGGAAGCGCAGCACTCGCGAACGAAACGCCCAATTCATCAGGCGCAACATAGGCTGTCGCTTGATATTCATATTATCGCCGTGAGCAAGGAAGAGTCGGCGCGACGAGAGTTCGACACAAATAGGCTTCGTATAGACCTCAATACCGCACTCGCGACGCAGATAATCGCCAACCCACATATCGTGATTACCGGTAATAAGCACCACCCTGATACCCTTGTCGGTCATTCGGGCCAAACGCCCCAAGACTCTGACAAAGCCCTGCGGAACAACCTTGCGATACTCAAACCAGAAGTCGAACACATCGCCAAGCAGAAACACACCTTTGGCCGTTGGCTCGATGGCATCGAGCCACTCCACAAAGCGGCGCTCCACAGCACGAGCCGTAGCCGTATCGCCTGCGCCTAAATGTATATCCGATGCGAAGTAGTATCTCATTTGGGTCGATTAGAGAAGTTGTTGCAACTGTTTTTCGAGCGATGCGCCATAGAGGTCCTTACCGACTATGCGACCATCGCGGTCGATAAGGTAGTTGGCAGGCAGACGCTTAATGTTGTAGAGGCCAAGAAGTTGCGAGTTGCGACCCGCAAAATCGCAGACCGAAATCCACGGCAGACGCTGCTCCTGCACGGTCTTAATCCACAACGCCTTATCGGCATCGAGTGCAACCTGATAGATGCGGAAGCCTCGACCCTCGTAGTGCTCATAGAGGCTCTTCATATCAGCATTGAGTGCATTGGAGTTACCCACCTCGGCCGACCAAAAATCGACCAATACCACATAGCCATCGAGCGACGAGAGGCGCACCTTCTCGCCAAACATATTGTCGGCCTCAATATCGGGATAGTCGCGCACTTCGAGCGACTGCATAAGGGCATTTTGAGCGTCCATACGCGCCACATCGTTACGCAGGGTGACGAGTAGCGGCGACGACGGATAGCTCTCGGTGACAGCATCGGCAACCGTGCGGAAATAGATAATATCGCTTGTTGCATCGACCAGATACTGCTCGCCCGAAAGACGCTGATAGAGGGCATAGATGGCTGCAATATGGCTCTTGTTGGTGACGATAAACGATATTTGGCTTCGCTTCACCTCGCGATAGAGCGCATTGTAGGATTGGGCTATTTCGCCCTTCTCCGACTCGCTTGCACGAGCATACTTCGAGAGCAGCGATTCGAGTTCCATCTTGCCTCGGATATACTCCTGATTAAACTCGCGCAACAACTCCGACTCGTGCGAACCACTGACCGTATAGTTGAGTGCCACACTACCCAACGAGCCAACCGTCAGACTCTCGCCACCCGAGAGGAGCAACGGGATACGCTCGTTATTATAGACGAGGTTGTAGATTGTCGGCGTTGCGGGAACATCGCTAACAACAAAGCGATACGAACCATCGGGCGCCAACTCAACCGAATCGAGCAGGGCCGGAGCCGCAACGCTCGAACGTTCGAGATAGACCGTCTTGGCATTCAGTCCGAGAAATTTACCCGATATTTCGACCTCCGTACGACGGCATCCACACATCACGACCGCCGCTATGGCTATTGCTACAAGATATTTCTTCATACGAGTTTGAATCTTTGTTAGGTAAAGATAGTAATTTTCTTGATAAAACGGAGTTTTATTTGTGACTATTGTGTCGCTGACCGTTTTTCGAGTGATTTTTTTGCTGACGGCCATTGTTCTTACCCTTCTGTTGCGAACGACGCTGTTGTTGCTGTCGTGACTGATGTGCTGCGTGGGCCGTTTTATACTCCGGACGGATATTATTCAGCGCCTGGCTATCAATCTTGATAACAGAATCGGACATAACCTCTATATCTTTTGCAACCACATCGTTCGACGGGTGCTCCTGGTTATACTCAAAGCTCTTGGTGCGCATATAGTGCGCCACATCGCTAACAGCCGCAGCACGCGAAGCGCAATCGGGTTCCTCGGCCAATCGCTTGATTATCTGGCCGACATACTTGCCATAGTGCTTGCGCTCGATACGACTTTGGGGATATTCCAGATGACGAGGCTGAACCATTATATCCTGACGCGTAGGACGAGGATATGGACTATCGACATCTAACCGAAAGTCGGACATAATGAATAGGTGGTCCCACAATTTGTGGGCAAAATCGGCCGTATCACGCAATAGCGGATTGAGGTTACCCATAACCGCAATAACCGCTTTGGCTTGACGCGAACGCTCGCGACGGTCCTCGATTTCGAACAACGAATCTACCATACTCTGAATATGGCGACCATACTCCGGAAGATAGAGTTTGCGACGTGTGTAATTATAGTTTTTTCTCATACATAAATCGGGTTTGCCTCGACCTCGGACCTCATCGGTCCATTTGGGCTAAACAATACCACAAACAGCCCTCGGCAATACCCCTTTTAGAGGTGATTTTTCGACTCTTTGAGGGGTTGAACCACAACCCCCACTTTGCAACATCTACGGAAGTAAAACGCTACTTTTGGTGCAAATATACATATTTTTTCACTTTTAGCAACTATGGCAAAGGTTTTAGTTTTGGAACAATCAAAAAGTGTGCGAAACAATCTGCGCGAGCGATTGGAGTTCGAGGGTTTTACGACAGATGCCGTGGCGACCGGTGACGAGGCCGCTGCATTGTGCAAGAGCAAGCATTTCGATGTAATTGTCGCCGACGATGCAACCTCGGTTCCCGATTGCGACACACCCTTTATCATCTGCCCGGTAGGGGCTTCGGTCGAGAGCGCCATCGATGCACTGCGACGCGGAGCCATCGACTTTCTTACGCGCCCGATAGATATGAATCGCCTGCTCGCCACACTGCGAGGCTTGACCGACAACGAGTCGGTCGAACGCGACCAACAACCCTCCACACAACGTCACCGAGGCACAACACGTCGCTCGACACGACCGAGCGACACGACCTCGATTGGGGTCGAACCTATAATCGGGGAGTCGAAGGCTATCGTACGCGTACGCACGCTGATAAATAAGGTTGCCCCCTCCGAGGCGAGAGTCTTGATAACGGGCGAGAATGGCACAGGCAAAGAGTTGGTAGCCCGATGGCTACACGCAAAGAGCAATCGCGCCACAGCCCCATTCATCGAGGTAAATTGCGCCGCCATTCCCTCCGAACTCATCGAGAGCGAACTCTTCGGACACGAGCGCGGAGCATTCACCTCGGCCATAAAGCAGCGCAAAGGCAAATTTGAGTTGGCCGACGGAGGCACACTATTTATGGACGAGATTGGCGATATGTCGCTCGCAGCCCAAGCCAAAGTGTTGCGAGCCTTGCAGGAGCGCAAGATTTCGAGGGTCGGCAGCGACCGCGACATCGATGTCGATGTACGCATTATTGCAGCCACCAACAAACATCTGCCCGACGAGATTGCGGCAGGTCGCTTCCGCGAGGACCTCTACCACCGCATCGGCGTTATCGTAATCGATGTACCACCGCTACGCGAGCGAAGCGAGGACGTTGCACTTCTTGTCGAACACTTTGCCGAGCAGATTTGCAACGAGGCCGGACAGCCTAAAAAGCAATTCGACAGCGAGGCCATAGCATTGCTGTCGAAACGACCGTGGAGTGGCAACATACGCCAACTGCGCAATGTTGTCGAACGATTGATAATACTCTGCGACGATGTGGTTACGGCCGAAGATGTTGCCGCCTATTGCTAACCTGCGATGATAATCGACAGCACCTCTTCGGGGCTGGAAACGATATGCTCGGCACGATGCTCAACCAACTCATCGCGCGAACGAAATCCCCACTCGACACCTATCGAGTGGGCACCGGCAGCGTGAGCCGTCTGCATATCGACCCCCGAGTCGCCTATCATATAGCAGTGGTCGGGGGTTGTGCCACTCTCCTCCATAATTTGGTGAAGAATTGCCGCATCGGGTTTTAGCGGAAAGCCGTCGCGATTACCCCACACCGCCTCAAAACGAATATCGGGGAAGAATCGCCCAACAAGGCTCTTTGTCGCGGCATCGAACTTATTGGAGGCGACAGCAAGCCTAACGCCTCGCGCCGAGAGTGCCGACAACAGTTCGCCTATGCCATCGTAGGGTTGGGTATAGTGGTCGAGGTGCTCGATATAGTAGGCCATAAAGTCACGACGAGCCGAGGCGATATAGTCGCTCGTGCGCAACTCCTCGGGCAAGGCTCGCTCGACAAGGCGTGTGATGCCATTGCCGACAAAGTGACGATAGTCGGCAAGCGTATGCTCGGCAAGTGAGCGCGAGCGCAACATCGCATTGCACGATGCCGCCAAATCGCCTATCGTATCGAGCAACGTACCATCGAGGTCGAATACCGCCAAAAGTTGATTACTCCTCTGCATTGCGCCTAACAATTTTATATCCGACCGCCGCCACGATAATCGACATCAGCGGACTGACAAGGTTGAACAGACAGTATGGAAGATAGGTTACGGTCGCCACACCCAGCACCGTCGATTGGGTCATACCGCACGAGTTCCACGGCACAAGCACCGACGTCACCGTAGCCGAGTCCTCGACCGAGCGACTCAACAGACGACCTTCGAGGCCACAACGGCGATAGAGGTCACGGAAGGTGTTGCCCGTGATGATAATCGAGATATATTGGTCGGCCGTAGCCATATTACAGAAGAGTCCTGCACATATTGTCGAGGCGACAACCGAGACCGTACGATGAACAACTCGCAAAAAGAGACGAGCCACAGCCGCAAGCATACCACTACCCGACATAACTCCGCCAAAGCACATTGCGCACAAAACGAGCCATACAGTATTGAGCATTCCCGACATACCGACCGTCTTGACCAACTCGTCGAGTACAGCATCGCCCGTCGTAATCGCCGTTGCACCCGAGCAGGTGGTCATCAGCGCACGAAATGTTGCCAGGCTACCCTCGCCACCAATTTCGGCAACAATGTCGCCCTGGAAGACGACCATCGCCACACAAGCCACCACAACCGCCACAAAGAGGGTTATGAGAGCCGGCAGACGGCGCACGATAAATATCGCCGTCACAATCGGCACGACAAACAACCACGGCGTAATCGTAAAGGTCGAGCGCAGCGTCTCCGACATCTCGGCAATACGCTCCGAGGCGTCGTATTCGGCCGTAAGGCTGACACAGAAAAAGACAATCAGCGCAATGACAAACGACGGTATGGTGGTGGTCAGCATATAGCGAATATGCTCGAACAGGGGCACGCGCACCGCCGACGAGGCCAAGACCGTCGTATCGGACAAGGCCGAGACCTTATCGCCAAAGTAGGCTCCCGAGATTATTGCGCCGGCAATCCACCCCTCCGAGAAGCCCTCGGCACGACCAATACCCATCAGCGCCACACCGATAGTCGCTATCGTAGTCCACGACGAGCCGGTCACAACCGACACAATGGCACAGATGATACACGCCACACCCAAAAAGACGCTTGGGTGGATAACCTGCAAACCATAGTATATGAAGGTCGGCACAACACCGCTCAACATCCACGTTCCGGATATTGCGCCAATAAGCAACAAGATGATGATTGCCGAGGCCGACGTGCGGATATTATCGGTTATAGCCTCTTCGAGTTGCTGCCAGCGACAACCAAACAGGCCGATAGCCAACGCCGCTGCAACCGAAGCGGCACAAAGCAGAGCAACTTGACTGCCACCACCGTTAGCATCGGCACCAAAACACTTTACAACCAGCACCAACATTCCGACCAAAACCGCCAATGGTATAAGCGCCGCCCATATCGGCACACGCGGCTCTGTCGGGGTCGAGGTTTCGGGAGTTTGTTTCATAATTATCAAATTTGGGGGCAAAGATACGATTTTTTTGTTATCTTTGCCTCCACATTTGCCCATTATGACTCGCTTCGCGACTCTCTTTCGGGCATAGCAATACTCTGCCCTTGTAGTTCAACGGATAGAACGAAGGTTTCCTAAACCTTAAATAGCAGTTCGATTCTGCTCGGGGGTACAAAATAAAGGGGATTTTATCCCCTTTATTTTTTTCAATGGGGAGACTGGGAGGGCTGGGGAGCCTGGGTAACCTGGGTAGACTGGGGAGATTATAAAAATCAGGCTACTCAATCTACCCAGCCTACTCAATCTACTCATTCTACCCCTAACGACCCTAACCGACGCCAAGCCGAGAGCAGAGGGTGCTTGCACACTATGCCGAGGCGCGAAGGAGGAAAAGCCCTCGAAGAGGGATTAACGACCCCCTAAAACAAAAAAAGGCCACCCCAGGTGACCAAAATTGATTTTAGAAGTGGCTTTGCAACGCTCGGCGGTTTTGGCCGCGATGGGCTGTACTTGGCGTACTGCCCATTGCAGACAAAAGCGTTAGCGGAAGCAAAAACATTATAA
>JAGBWT010000146.1 GCA_017629615.1 Alistipes sp.
CCGCCGACAATAAACGGCAATGTGAAATGGGCGTAGAAGGTCATATCTAAAAATCTCCCAATTTACGTTTGATAAGCATCACAACACCGCGCGTATTGATTCCGCGAGGGCAAACCAAGCGGCATTTACCACAAAGCATACACTTATTCATCTCCTCGTAAGCCCCTGCATATTCGCCACGACGCACAAGCGTATGGACCTTACGGAAGTTGTACGACGTAAGCGCACCAGCCGTACACGATGCCGTACACGAACCACAGCCGATACAGGTTTGCAGTTCGGGCATCTCGTACAATATATCGTCGCTCTTACGCAGATTGTTGCGGTCGATATCTATCACGCGGGGTTTCGAGATTGTATATCCAAATCCGAATGTTGCCATCGCTACTCCAATGTGTTAAGGTAATTGACAATGCGGTCGGCAGCCGCAACAGCCTCGGTAAGCGACTCGCCGATGGTTTTGGGGGCAGTCACCGTACCCGCAACAAAGATGCGCGGATTGTGGGTCGCAACATTGTCGAGGAACATATCTCGCGAAGCGACAAATCCACTCTCGGAGAGTTGCAGACCCGCCGATGAGGCCATAAACGGATTGTCTCCATTGGCCTGCATACCGACCATCAGCACCAACATATCGACCGACATTCGGAGCGGACGACCCGTCAGCGTATCCTCGGCCTTAATCTGAACGCGTCCCTCCATAAGTTGGCTCGCCTCCGAGATACGGCCTCTGACAAAATGGACGTTATAGTTTTGTTGCGCCTCGCGGTATAGCTCCTCGTAGCCAGGGCCAAACATCCGCATATCCATATAGAAATTGAATACCTCGACCCCCGGACAGGCCTTTTTGAGTTCGATAGCCTGCTTGACACCTGTCACACAGCAGACCTTCGAGCAGTGCCGTTGGCAAACCTTCTCGTCGCGTGAGCCAACGCAATGCAATATCGCAATGCGCTGTGGCACAGAGCCGTCGGCCATACGAACACCACCCTCGTTAAGCATACGTTCCACATCGACCGACGTAACGACATTGTCGTAAATACCGTAGCCATACTCCTCTTTGATTCGGGCATCGAAGATTGTCGAGCCACTACACAGCGCAACAGCATCACACTCAACGTGACGGCCATCGGCCAACGTCACACAATCGAACTCTATCGAGGCGACGGATTGACCCGTGCGCACCTCGATACGCGCAGCACCAACACGGCGTATGAGTTCGTTCACAACCTCCTCGGCAGGGGTAAACGAGGGAAAGAGCCGATGCCAATTTCGGACCTTGCCACCAAGCATTGCTTCACGCTCGATAATAATCGGCGTCACTCCACACTCCTTCAAGCGCAGAGCCGTCTGCATACCGGCTACACCTCCGCCCACGACAACAACCTTTGCCTGCATCATAGTTTTATATTGTATATATTATTTACAGCACTACAATTCACGGCCGCCTCCGCAGGCTGACCGATATACTTTCCGTTACAACCGAGATATTTGGTTGTCGGGTCGTACTCCACACCCATCTTGTCGAGCAGAGGCTCAACATCGACCTGATGCATCTGCAAGCCAAGTTTCCACGGGTCGTAGCCAAGCACCAAACCGGCCATCTCCTCGTAGGTCAGCACCGGAATACCCGCGCCTCCCGCACCATAGGTCGTACCCTCCATCTCGGCAATGGCATACTGCCACTTATCGAGAAACATCGTACAACCAGGGCAGTTGCAGACGATAAAGTCGGGACGATATGGGGCCATACTCTCCAACTTCTTCTGCGAGTTGGCTATCGAGTAGCCACGATTGGCTTGCACCAAGTAGTTGCGGAAGCCGAAGCCGCAACAGTGGCGACGCTCGGGATAATCGACCACCTCGCCACCCCACGACTCAACCATACCGGCCAAGACGTATGGAAATTCGGAGCCTCCGACACCCTTCTTCGGGAATATTTTGGCGTAGTGACACCCAATATGCTCGACTACGCGCAACGGCTCGCCCGTATGGACATTAACAAGCGGACGAACCATACGCTCGGCAATCTCTTCGCGCAGGTGGAACATCACATCGGAGGTGTGAGCCACATTTGCAGGTTTGACAAGTTCGCGACCCGTAGCCTTGCGCAGATATTCGCGAGTACGCTCCTCGGTCTCGGGGAACTCCTCCCACGTTGCAAGAATCTCGGTATAGATACCGAAGGAGGTGATACACGAGGTGATAAAGTTTTGGTAACCAGCCTCGCCCATCATAGCAAACTGACGCGCCACGACCGTCATAATCGTTTCGAGCGGAACAATATCGGAGTGGTAGCCGATACCCGTACACGATGTATGTTGCGGGTCGTCGAACAGGTCGCGACCGAGACGGCCCTTGACAATATCGATAAAGGCCTTCTCGCTGCCCGGAAAGAAGTTCTGTCGAATACAGCTTCGGGCATAGTAGTAGCCGTCGTCGGCTATCGCTTTTTGGTACTCTTTCCAAGAAGAACGTTTCATCTCTACTCCTCCGCGCTATTTTTGGTAAATGTATCCATCATATATTGGTGGGTTGCCCCATCGTAGCCCATCTCCTGCGCCTTACGCTCGGAGTGGCTCTCAATTATCTCGAAGAGCTCCTTGCCACCACTAACCTCGAAGATGCGGTGCAACTCTTCGAGCGAGCGGTCGTCGATACGACGCAATGCTCCCGCGCCTTCGCCTCGGTAGTTCGGATTGAAGAGCGAAAAGACCTCGCGGTCGTTGTCGTAAATCCACTGCCATACGGGGCCTTGCTCGGGGTGCATCTCGGGCGTGATGTTGCGAGGCACGAGGCAGTAGCCCGTACGCATAATATTCTCACCGATAGTTCGTTTAAGTGCAAGTTGCTGTCGGCCCTTCTCACTCTCGACAAACAGACCCGTACGTTGCGACAGTTGGCGCAGAGCCTGAATAATATAGCCGGGAGTATTGCCACGCGGACAGCGCGGACGGCACGACATACATTGGCCGCAATACCATATCGTCTCGCTACGCAACAGAGCCTCGATACGGTCGTTATCGCGCGACTGCACCGTCTCGGCTATTTGGCGCGGGTCGTAGTCGTAGAACTCGGCCGCCGGACAGATTGCCGTACAGACACCACAGTTCATACACGCTTTCAGTCCTTCGCGCATACGCACATCGCGCATCAACTCTTCAAAATAGTTCATATCGTCATCTTTCGGCGCGGAGTAACTACCACAGACACAAGGCCATAATACGACAGTTACACAACCGCACCTTTGCACAGCAAAGGTAGCGATTTTACACCAACCGCATTTCGGTATAAATACCTAAATTGAATGTTTATGCAGAGAAAATCCGAACTCGACTATCGACGTTCGTAGACAATAAAGGCAAACGGAGCATCGAACTCCTTGCCTCGCTCATATCGCTCACAAGCGACTTCACGCCACTGCGACATATCGATTTGGGGCAGTGCTGCATCGCCCTCATAGTCGCGATATACGACCGTCAGATACAAACGGTCGGCAAAAGGCAGAGCCTCGCCATAGAATAGCGCTCCACCTATAACGAATACCTCCTCCTCCG
>JAGBWT010000019.1 GCA_017629615.1 Alistipes sp.
AGCAGAGGGTGCTTGCACACTATGCCGAGGCGCGAAGGAGGAAAAGCCCTCGAAGAGGGATTAACGCCCTTAACGACCCTAATCTTCCACTCTACCCAGACCCCGCTTGCCATTCGGCTCGTTAGAAACGCTTCATAATTGCGTAGATTTCCCAGGCGAAGCCCACGACAACCACGATAGGGGCGAGCGTGATGCGTCGCCACGAGAAGATGTCGTCGCTGAACACTTCGGGGGTTGCAGGCGTACCACCTGCCATCAGCAGGAAGCCGACGACGATGATTACCGCGCCAACGAGAAGCAACACGTAGTTGCGCATCGAGAGTGGCATCTCGGCATCGGACTTATCGTCGATGCTGTTGAAGCGAGCCACGAGAGTTTTCCACCACTGTTTCATATATTAATATAGGTGTATTTTGTTAGACTGCATATTGACAAAGCGATTGACCGTAAAGAGCGTGAAGAGCATTGCGACAGCCACGCTTACGACAACCATCGCACCAACGACGATGCCGAGCAGACCGAGCTGTTCGGTCAGGCCGAGTTCGGGCAGCGTGTGGTCGAGGCCGTAGAGTGCCGCGACGAAGAGTGCCGAGGCCAACAATCCTGCCACAAGTCCCTGCCAACCGCTCTTGGCGAGAAACGGCTTGATGATAAACCAGCGTGTTGCGCCGACCATCTTCATCGTGTTGATGGCCTCGCGACGCGAGTAGATTGCAAGACGTATGGTGTTGTAGAGCAGCACGATAGAGATTGCGAGCATCGCACCGCCAAAGATGAGCAGCAGCAGTTGCATCGTGTCGAGTACCGAATGTACGCGGTCGAGCAACTCCTCGGGGTAGGAGACATATTTGATGCCGTCGATGCCCTTGCACCACTCGATGAAGGCGTGCAGAGCCTCGTCGTCGGAGGCTTGGGCCGAGAGGCTGACATCGAAGGAGTCGGGCAGAGGATTCTTACCCAAGATACCCTCAATATCGACGTCGAAGGCCTTGCGGAAGGCTTCGTCGGCAAGTTTCTCGTCGCGGCTGACGAAGGTTACGGCTGCAACCATCTCGTTGCCGAGCAACATCGAGCCTATCGAGTCGCGATGTTCGACACTGACATCGTCGCGCAGTTCGACAATCATCTCAACACCCTCGCGAACAGCGTGTGCCGAGGCAAAGACCGAGGCCATAAGGTAGCCGATTGCGCCCATAACGAATACCACGAGGGCGATGCTGATGGTCGAAACGGTGTAGGAGCGTAATACTCTACGCTTCATTGTTGGATTGCTTTTCATATCGTTTTCCAAAAATCAAAATCAATAACAGACCGCCGAGAATCGCTATCGAGCAGATGAGTGTCACCGCCTCGACTGCGCTCCAATTTGGTGCGCGGAAACGCCACTCGATAGCGTGTTCGCCTGTCGGAAGCACCATACCGCGCAGTAGGAAGTTGGTGCGCACATAGTCGGCACGCTCGCCATCGATGTAGGCCTCCCAACCCTTGTCGTAGAAAATCTCCGAGAAGACGGCAAAGGCCTCGCTGTCGCTCCGGTAGCGGTAGCGGAGCAGATTTGGGTGATACTCGACAAGTTCGATTGAGCCATCGCTCGCAAAACTCTGCGCAGGCAACGTCTCGCCCTCATTTACGACCGCCGTAGTTGCCAAATCGACTATGCCGAGGGCGTCGAGCTCCTCGGTCGCGTTGCGCACGGGCAGTACCGTATCGACCAACCACGCTGCACCGAGCGAGGTTGTGCGCTCGGCAACGTCGCCCTCGCGCGTGATGATGTACTTGGTGTTGAGCATATCGAGTACAGCCTCGTTGCCGGAGGTCAGGTAGCGGTCGATAAGGTCTTGGTAGCGGCCCATCTTCGCACCGTGATAGCCACCGACCGAGCGGTGGAACATCGAGGTTGTAGCGTCGTTGAAAGGCGATACCGAGAGGTTAAAGACACGATAGCCAGGCTCCTTGTCGGCCATAATCAAACGGTCGGCCTCGGTTGGGGTGATGGTCGTCGTGCGCTTCGCCACAAAGTCGTCGTGCGAGAGGTGGCGCAGATTTACGGGCAGAATGTCGGCCAAAATGAGCGCGGCCAAGAGAGCCAAAGCCCCAAGTCGCCAACGCTTGCCGATGCGAAGTGCGCCTATGGTGAGCAGTGCGGCCGCGACGATAAAGAGGCACGAGCGCCAAGCGTCGGCCGCCAAAATCTCGGCACGCTCAACAGCCATAGCATCGGCCACCATATAGCCCCACTCGTCGTGCAGACCACTCGCGATAAGTGCCTGACCCTCCTGCTCTTGTTGCAAGACGTAGCGGAATTGCTGGCTCATCATCTCGCCCCCCTGCTCGCGACCAAAGTCGAGCAACGAGTCGCCCGCAACGGCAAAGAGCATACACACGCCTGCTGTTATGCCAGCCGCAATGGCTATGGCTCGTGTCAAGGCTTTGCGCTCGTCCCATCGACGGTAGAGTTGCCAGAGGGCTATTGCGGCCAACATCGGCACACTCCACTCGACCACGACAAGTGCCATCGAGACGGTACGGAACTTATTGTAGAGCGGAAGGAAGTTGAAGCAAAATTCGGTAAACCACATCGCGTTGCTACCCCAAGCCAGGAGTATCGCGAGCAGCGTGGCGGCCAAAATCCACCAGCGGTCGCGCGACGGTGCAAGCAGCAGGCCCAAAAGTGCGAGGAATACGACCACCGCACCGAGGTATGTCGGGCCTGCGGTGTAGGGTTGGTCACCCCAATAGGTCGGCAACTGCGTGGCCACACGACGGTCGAAACCAATCTCCTTGAAGGTGTCGGCAACGGCTCCATTGGCCGAGAACGACGTTGCCGAGTCGCCACCCATAAAGTTGGGGATAAGCATATTCCAACTCTCGCTTACGCCATAGCTCCACGCCGTAGCATATTCGAGGTCGAGACCCTTGTCGGCACCCGCCTCGATAGCCACCTCGCTACCGCCACGAGTAGTGTCGGCGGTGTGCTGGGCGGTGTAGTAGAGTGGTGCGAAATTTGCACCTATGGCGAGCAGTGCCGCTGCAAAGAGTATGGCGGTGCGACGACCCCACTCCTTCAACTTCGACTCCTTGATGGCGAATATCGCATCGCTAATCCACAGTGCAAGGGCCGCGAGCAGGAAGTAGTAGGTTATCTGTGGGTGGTTGGCTCCGATTTCGAGCGCACCAAAGAGTGCCGCCAACGCTCCGCCAAGCAACGCACGACCTCGCAAGGTCATATATATCGCACCCATCATCGCAGGTGCAAAGACCAAAGCCCACATCTTGGTAATGTGGCCCGCGCCGATGATGAGGAAAAAGTAGGTCGAAAGACCGTAGGCCAAACCTGCAATGAGACCTATCCACGGCGAATAGCCCATCATCACCACCATCGCAAAGGCTGCCACCATCGCAAAGAAGAGCATCGACGACGGCTCGCCCATAAGGCCGAAGAGCCAATCGCCCGCACTTTTGATGATTTGGGCCGGATAGCGGATATTGATTTGGTAGGCAGGCATACCGCCAAACATCGCACCCGTCCATTGTGGGTCCTCGCCCGTGAGGTTGCGATGCTCGCGAATGTCGCGGCTCATACCGTTGAACTGCTCGATGTCGTGCTGCTGCAACACCTTGCCCTCGAATTGGGGTGCAAAGCAGGCGGCCGTAACCGCAAAGAACAGAACAAGAGCGACAAACGTCGGAGTTATTTTGGAAATAATCTTTTTCACGACTTCAATTTTGGTACATATAACGCTCAAAGATAGAAAAAAACATTCAGATTTCGGTCGCCGTTGCCGAAATTTAACTATCTTTGTTCGGATATAAGACTTTTTATGGTAACACTCGACGATATAAAACAACCCATAGCCACCTCGATTACAGAGTTCGAGGAGTTTGTTCGCCACTCGTTCAACGAGAAGGAGGGGTCGCTTCTGGCCGAGATGATTGAGTATATTCTCTCGTCGCGCGGCAAGAGTATGCGCCCGATAGTTGCAATGTTGGCGGCCGGAGCTTCGTCGCGCTCGGGCAGTTTCGGCAAGCGTACGTTGCTTGCTGCACTGTTGGTCGAACTGATTCACGTTGCGTCGCTCGTTCACGACGACGTTATCGACGAATCAAACCTGCGTCGCGGTCGTGCGTCGGTCAATGCTCGTTGGCAGTCGCGCAATGCGGTGCTTGTGGGCGACTATATCTTGGCTCGCAATATGGATATCGGTCTCAAAAGTGGTCAGTACGACCTTTTGAGCCACATCATCGGCGGTATGATGACGTTGTGCGAGGGCGAGATTATGCAGAGCGACCACGCAACGCGTCTCGATATTTCGCGCGAAGACTATTTCGATATCATCTATAAAAAGACGGCAAGCCTCTTTGCTATCTGTGCTTCGGCGGGAGCGTTGTCGGTTGGTGCTTCGCGTCGCGAGGTGGAGCGTATGTTCAACTATGGCGAGGCGTTGGGTATGGCCTTTCAGATTGTCGATGATATACTCGACTATATGCCCGACAACAATACGGGCAAACCTGCGGCCAACGACCTGCGCGAGCGTAAGATTACGTTGCCGCTGATTGAGGTCTTGGAGCGTGTGTCGGCCGAGGAGCGCGAGCAGTTGCTCGATGCTGTGGGTCGCTGCGCTACCGACGACGAGGCTGTTGAGCAGGTGCGTCGCAAGGTCGAGCAGTACAAGGGTGTCGAGTTGGCCCAAGCGACGATGCAGCGCTTCTTGCAGCGGGCAATGTCGGAGTTGGCCGAGTTCGAGGAGTCGGACTATCGTCGCTCGCTGATGATGCTCTGCTCGTTTGTGGCCGAGCGCGACAGATAGGCCGAGCGTAGAGCGTGCAGGAGGGTACAGGCCCGACGTGCGTACCCAAAGAAGAAGAGTAGAAAACCTTAAATACCAATTATTTATGTCAAAAAAACAGAGTTCTAATGTACCGGCAATAGTCGTTTGTCTGTTGCTCTTCGGTATGGTTTCGTTCGTCACAAACCTCGCCTCGCCAATGGGTAAGGTTTTGGAGAACCAATTTGATGTGGCCGAGTGGTTGGGCAAACTTGGTGTGTTTGCCAACTTTGTCGCCTACGCCATTATGGGTATCCCTGCGGGCTTGATTTTGCAGAAGCGGGGCTACAAATTTACTGCATTGACAGCCGTAGCCGTAGGTTTTGTTGGTGTCGGTATTCAGACTATCGCTGGTCTGTTGGAGGGCAATATCGCCTTTGGTGTATATCTGCTCGGTGCTTTTGTGGCAGGTTTCTCGATGTGTATGCTCAATATCGTCGTTAATCCGATGCTCAACAAGTTGGCAGGTGGTGGTAACCGCGGTAACCAGCTCGTGCAGATGGGTGGCTCGTTCAACTCGTTGATGGGTACGGCCGTTATTATCCTTACGGGTCTGTTGATTCCGTCGCTCACCGAGGCCAAAATCAACCAGGTATTCCCGTTGATGTATGCTGCGTTGGGTGTCTTTGCTGTTGCCTTTATCGTGGTGTTGCTCACCGCTATTCCGGAGAATAAGAGCGTCGAGGCGAAGAGTGAGGAGAAGTCGCAGTACGGCCCAATGTCGTTCCGTCACTTCGTACTCGGTGCGGTTGCAATCTTTATCTATGTAGGTGTCGAGGTGGGTATTCCAAACCTCTTGCAGGATTGGTTGAACGAGACTCTGACGGGCGAAAATGCAACCACTATTGCAAGTACCGTTGCCGGAACATATTGGTTCCTGATGCTCGTAGGCCGTTTGGTGGGTGCCGTTCTTGGCGCAAAGGTTTCGGCCAAGGCTATGCTCTCGGTTGTCTCGATTGCAGGCTTGGCTCTGGTGTTGAGCGCAATGTTCCTCGACCCACACAATGTGGTTGAGTTGCCTGTATTCGACGGTGCAAAGGGCTTCGCTATGGCCAATGTGCCTGTAAATGCTGCGTTGCTCGTGTTGTGTGGTCTCTGCACATCGGTTATGTGGGGTGGCATCTTCAACCTCGCTGTTGAGGGCCTCGGCCGATATACCGAGAAGGGTGCAGGTATCTTTATGGCGATGGTTTGCGGTGGCGGTATCCTTCCGTTGTTGCAGGGCGTTATCGTTACAGCAACCAAAGATACGCTCGGTACGGGCAGCTATTTGGTAAGTTATTGGGTAGTTGTTGTGGGTCTTGCATACCTGCTCTACTACGCATTGGTAGGTTCGAAGAATGTAAACAAAGATATCAAGGTCGATTAACTTGGTCGAGACTTGATGTGAGATGGGTGGCTTCTGTGGTGTGGCCACCCATCTATTATTTGTCGAAATCGGGTTTTGGCGCGACGGAAAAGGGTTGAGAAGTGATATTTTTTCAAAAATTTTCAAATTCAGTAAAATCTCGATATTGGTTATAAAGTGTAAAAAACGACCTCGGTTTTTG
>JAGBWT010000147.1 GCA_017629615.1 Alistipes sp.
CGCAGCCAAAGTGTCGTTTGTCTTTGTGCCCTTCAACTTCACGGTGCAACCGATGTCGCCTGCCGACAACTCGGTAACCTTGATACGGTTCTTACCCGCAACGGCGAACAACTGCGAAAGTTTCTCCTTGTTGCCCGTACGCGAATTTACCAACTCCATACCCTCGGTCAATTTACCACGGATAACACGGAAGTAGTTGATTTCGCCAATGTGACCCTCCATCTGGCTCTTGAATACGAACAAAGCCACAGGAGCAGTATCGTCGGCTGCAATCTCCGAGCCGTCGGTTGCAGGGAATGCAGGGGCTACGGTTGGGCCAGGAGCGACGTTGATGATGAACTCCATCAGACGCTTCGTACCAATATCTTTCTTGCCACTTGCGCAGAATACAGGCATCGCTCTACGTTTTGCAACACCAATCTTCAAGCCCGAACGAATATCGTCTTGGGTCAGCGTACCCTTCTCGAAGTACAACTCCATCAGAGCGTCGTCGTGCTCGGCTGCGGTCTCGATAAGTTCGCGGTTGAGGTCGAGAGCCTTCTCCATCTCGCTCTCTGGGATATCCAACTCCTCGCGAGTACCATTCTCGTCGGTGAAGCGATACATCTTCATCATCAGAACGTCGATGAACGAGTCGAAACCAACACCCTGATTTACAGGATACTGTACGATAACGGGCTTAACCGAAGCCTTTGCCTTCATCGTTTCGAGAGCGTTCTCATACGAAGCCTTCTCGGCGTCGAGTTGATTGACAACGGCGATGAGTGGCTTGTTGAGGATACGCGCATAGCGGCCCTGGATTACGTTACCAACCTCCCAGCCGGTCTGTGCATTGACGAGCATCACGCCGACGTCGCCGACCTTGAATGCCGAGAAGAGGTTGCCACAGAAGTCGTCCGAACCTGGGCAGTCGATGATATTGAGTTTGCGACCCATAAACTCCGTAAAGAGCGTTGTCGCATATATCGAGCGTTTGTATTCGTGCTCGATGTCGGTGTTGTCCGACAAGGTGTTGTTGTTTTCGATACTACCACGGCGGTCGATAACCTTACCCTCGTAAGCCATAGCCTCCGCCAGGGTAGTTTTACCCGAGCCCGGGGCGCCAATCAGAACGATGTTCTTAATCTCTTTTGGTGAGTAATTTTTCATAAAGTTAGTATAGTTTTAAGGTTAAAAATCGTGCATAACGCAAAATTCGTTCTATAAAATTAAGCACTTTTTTTCAAACGACAAAGATGAACACGAAAAAATCGCACATTTTTGCGCGATTTTAACCTATTTAGCCGATGTTTCGGCCTATGTTATTCGATTTTTATTCCGATAAGACGCTCGACTGCTTCGCGACCTTCGCTCCCGAGCGACAGGGTAAAGGGATTGACAAAAAGGGCAATATGCTTCTCGATAACATCGTCCTCCAACTCCTGTGCGTGCTGCTTCACGAAGTCGCGCGAAAGGGTCGGGTGGTCGAACGCAAAGCCCACACTCTCGGCCAAAAGTCGCTCAAACCGTTCGCGCACCTCGGCCTCGATGTCGCGTCGGATAACGATTGCGCCCAATGGTAGCGGAAGCCCCGTTTCGGCCTCCCAGAGTGCGCCGAGGTCGGCAACCAATTCGAGATTGCGACGCTCGTATACAAATCGGCCCTCGTGAATCAACACACCGCCATCGACGTCGCCACGCTCGACGGCCTCTGCTATCTCCGAAAAGAGCATCTGCTCGACCTGCTCCACCTCGGGGAAGTAGCGCATAAGCAGTGCGTTGGCTGTCGTGTTGAGGCCTGGCGAGGCGACTCTGCGCAGAGGCGAGGTGTCGCCCTTGCGACGCACAAGCAACTGACCGTTGCCACGACCAAGTGCCGAGCCGCTATCGAGCAGTGCGTAGCGCGAGGCAATCTTGGGATAGACCGAGTAACTTATCTTCGAGATTTCGGGTTCGCCTCGCAGAACGCCCTCGTTCAACTCCTCGATGTCGTGGTACTCCACCGCAAGGTCGAAATCGTGTGCGATGCGGCCGTTTATGAGTGCATCGAAGGCAAAGGTGTCGTTCGGACAGGGCGATATGTGTAGCGATAGTTTCATTCGAGTTCTTTGAGGTCTTCGAGTTCTTCGAGGTCGAGATTTAGTATTGTTTCGGTGAGGTTGTCGAGCGCAAGGTCGATATTCCACTCCTCGCGAGCCTCGCCAACATAGTTCGATATGGCGCGGATTTGGCCACACGCCACCCCCGCCTCACGAGCAAGGGCAAAGAGTGCCGCACCCTCCATATTCTCGATGTCGGCTCCGTCGCTCGCCATAGCGCAGTGCGATACGGTGTTGCTACACGCGGTAGGCAAATCCTCGACCTCCAACGAGGCGTAATAGGTGCGGTGATAGCCTGTCGAGAGGTGGGCGTATCGCTCCTCCGTCACGGCCACAACGTCGCCCTTTTGGAGCGAGCGGTTATAGGCCCCGGCGATACCGCAGAGCAACAACGGTTTGCGCTCGGTGCGGAGTATGCGTGCCACCTCGGTAGCCGTCTCCACCGCTCCGATGCCGCAGATGCGAATATCGAGGTCGGGCCGCTGCTCACGCAGTCGCGCCGCCTCCAACTCGGTAGGGAATAGAAGAATGCCCCTTTGTTGTTTAGGGTCGTTAGAGGCGTTAGGGGCGTTAGGGGTTTTCCTGTTTTTTCTTTCGGAACGACGTATGCGGGATAATTTTTCTCGAAAACCACCCTCCTCAACAAAACGGCTCGACACCTTTTCCATAAATCTGTGCAGTAGATAGTCGGTTTGGTGTAAGATGATAATTGCTATATTGGCAACAACCTCGTCGCTTCGAGTCAAAACAATATCCTTCCAAAACTCCGTATCGTCGTGTTTTCGACCAAGTTCTTGTGTCTTTGCAAATTCGATAGAGCCTTGCTCCCATTGTCTTAATTCGCGAGTGCGTAGATAGTCCTCGTAGTCTGCGAGCAACTCTTTAAGACTACTCTTTGCAACGTTTAGCAGTCTCAACTCTGTCTCGATAGATGTTGCCCCTGCGGCATAGCCTTCGATGATGTTTTGTTTGCCCGAACGAGCCGCTTGAACCATTTGGTCGCGAGTCCTATCTGGCGTTTGAATAAATTTATGAGCAAAGATATAGGTGATGTCGAAAATTGTCTCCGCCTTGCGATAACAGAGCAACTGCCGATAATTTCCTCTATTTCTTATAATTCGCTCTCTCATAAAACCCTAACGCCCCTAACGCCCTTAACGCCTCTAACAACTCTATCTTCCTATGGTGTTTTCCAACTCCTCGACTGTCGATGGGATATGCTTGTCGCCAATCACGCGACCACCCTCGGCCGTTACGACGATGTCGTCCTCGATGCGGATACCGCCAAAGTCGCGGTAGCCCTCCAAGCGGTCGTAATCGACGATACCCTTGTAGAGTCCTTCGGCTCTCGATTTGTCAATCAGCGCAGGGATAAAGTAGATGCCCGGCTCGTTGCTCATAACCGTACCCTCGCGCAGACGCCACGTTGCACGATGTACGCACGTTCCCGAGGCTGTGGCGCGGTCGAGCAACTCCGCGAAGTCGAAACTGCGCTCGCCGAAAGCCTCGCAGTCGTGAACGTCCATACCGAGGCCGTGCGAAAGGCCGTGTGGCATAAAGAGATACATCGCACCTGCCGCAACAGCGTCCTCGGCCGAACCCTTAATCAGGCCAACATCGTGCAGACCCTCGGCCAGCGTGATGAGTGCGCGACGATGCACCTGGTCCATATACATCGCGCCTGCACGCATATTCTTCGGAGCTTCGTCGTGGGCTCGCAACACAATATTATATATATCGCGCTGACGGTCGGTGAAGCGACCGCTTACGGGGTAGGTACGCGTATGGTCGGAGCAGTAGTTTTCGACCGACTCGGCTCCCGCATCGACCAACAACAATCGACCACTCTCCAACACGCCGTCGCAGTTGAGGTTGTGGAGTGTCTCGCCGTGTTGCGATACGATTGAGCCAAACGATACGCCCAGACCTTGCGACTTGGCGATACCCTCGATTGCACCTGCAATTTCGCGCTCGACAACGCCCGCGCGACACATCTTCATCGCGGTCGTGTGCATAGCGTAGCCAAGTTGGAATGCTCGCTCCAAAGCCTCAATCTCCTCGGCGCTCTTCACCTCGCGCATCTCGGCTACGGCAAACATCAGGTCGGCCGACTTGCCTGCGTGCAGCGCGTCGATATTGCGACCGAGCAGCGATGCGAGCCTAATCTTCGTCTCGCCACGATAGGGTGGCAGGTAGTGGATTGTGCGGCCCTGTCGCAAAGCGGTTGCCACGACCTCGTCGAGAGCCTTCGCAGGTCGGCAATCGGCAACGCCAACCTGTGCGCCCAACTCCACGAGCGTAGGTTGTGGGCCGGTCCAGATGATGTCATCGACCGTAAAGTCGTCGCCAAACAACGCGGCCTCGCCCGTCTCGGCATCAATCACACCCGCGAGCGACGGCAGGTTCAGACCAAAGTAGTAGAGGAAGGTCGAATCCTGTCGGAACGCATAGGCGTTGTTGGGATAGTTGTATGGCGAATAGGTGTTGCCCGGAAGCAGAATCAATCCGCTACCGATGCGGCTGCAAAGTTCGGCACGACGTGCCTCATAGGTCTGTTTGCTGAACATAACTATATGTTTTACTGTTTATTATCGTTTTACCTCCCTCGCGACCTCTTTGTAGAGTTTGTCGCCACGGCGAATCTCTCCGCCCTCGACCTTGATTGAGCAGAGGTCGCCCTGCTTTACGGCTTGCGCAGGCTGTTCGTCGAGACGGATTTCGCCAACCGTTTGTTCGACTACTCCCGTCTTGTCGCCGAGCCACAGCACCTCGTCGCCAACCTCCAATGTTGAGGCTTCGATAAGCACCTCGGCTACACCCAACCGCTTGAAGTAGTTGGTTACCTTGCCGACATACTCCTTGCGACGTGTTGCCGACGAGCCGTAGGAGTTGGTGTGTTCGGCCACGGGCGCACCTGCATAGTAGCCACCCCAGAAGCCGCGATTAAAGACCTTTTCGAGCGAAGGCTTCAACTCTTCGACGCTCTCGCTCGAGTAGTTGCCACCCTCGATATCGCGCAGAGCCTTGTCGTAGGCCTCGACTACGCGCTTGACGTACTCCGCACCGCGTGCGCGACCCTCGATTTTCAGCACCCCGACACCCGCCTCGATAAATTTGTCGAGGAAGTCGATTGTGCAGAGGTCCTTCGGCGAGAGTATGTAGCGACCATCGGTCGCAAGTTGCTCGCCCGTTTCGCAGTCGGTGAGCATATATTTACGACGGCAAATTTGGCGGCAAGCACCACGATTTGCCGAGCAACCCGTCTCGTGTTCGCTCAAATAGCACTTGCCCGAAATCGACATACAGAGCGCACCGTGGGCAAACATCTCGATTTTGAGCAGTTCGCCTCGCGGACCACGAATATCCTGCTCGACGATGGCGCGATGGACCATCGCAATCTGTTCGAGCGACAATTCGCGAGCCAAAACGACAACATCGGCCCATTGCGAGTAGAACTTTGCCGCCTCGCTATTCGAGATGTTGCATTGGGTCGAGATATGAACCTCCATTCCGCAATGGTAGGCGTAGAGTATCACGGCCATATCCGACGCAATGACAGCATCGACACCCTCGGCTTTGGCGCGGTCGATGATTTGGTGCATCTGCCCAAGTTCCGTATCGTAGATTATGGTATTGACCGTAAGGTAGGTCTTGACCCCGTGAGCGTGGGCTATGGAGTTGATTTGCGCCATATCGTCGGCCGTGAAGTTGGCTGCCGAGGCCGAACGCATATTGAGTTGCCCGATGCCGAAATAGACCGAGTTGGCACCGGCATTTATTGCGGCCCAAAGCGACTCATAGGAGCCTACGGGGGCCATAATCTCTATCTGACTACGTTTCATAGTGCGTTTGCTCCTCTCTCCTAATAGTTTCTGCCTACGAGACTCTCGACATAGCGACGCATCTGCTCGGTGCGCGAAGGCTCGACCGATACGGTTTCGAGAATCGACAGCGCACGGTTGATGCGCAACGTGATTTGCTGCTCGGTGAGAGAGCGGATATTGAGGCTCTCGTAGAGTGCCTTTATGGTTGCAATCTTCTCGTCGTCCGAGAGGTCGGAGCGCAGGTGTGTCGTGCGCAAAACCTCGCGCTGCTCCTCGTTGGCGTGCGACATAGCCATAATCATCAGGTAGGTCTTTTTGCCCTCCAAAATATCGCCACCAATCTTCTTGCCAAGACGTTCGTCGCCAAAGCTGTCGAGCAGGTCGTCTTGCAGCTGGAAGGCGATGCCGACCTCGGTTGCAAAGCGGTCGAGGCGGTTGATATCCTCCTCCGAAGCCCCTGCAAGGCGTGCGCCGATGGTCACCGAGCCCGAGAGCAGTGCTGCGGTTTTCAACCCAATCATCTTGGTATATTCGGTTACCGAGACCTTCTCCTGCTGCTCGAAGTCCATATCGTACTGCTGACCCTCACACACTTCGGCCGCCATAGTGTTAAATCGCTCAAAGACCTGCGGCAGTTTGTCGGACGGGGTGTTTTGCAAGTGCTTGTAGGCCTCGATAAGCATCACGTCGCCCGACAAAATCGCGATGTTGCTGCCCCACTTGGCATATACCGACTCGCGACCACGACGCATTGCGGCATTGTCCATAATATCGTCGTGCAGGAGCGTGAAGTTGTGAAAAATCTCGACCGCCATAGCCGCCTCGACGGCCATCTCGACATCGTTGGCAAAGATGTTGTAGGTGAGCAACATCAGCACGGGGCGCATACGTTTGCCACCCTCTTCGAGTGCGTAATTTATTGGTGCATATAGCATTTTTGGCTCCTCGGGGAGTTGCATCAGAGCGAGGTGTCGCTCAAAAAGTTTTGCGATTTCTGTGGCGGAATAGGTTGTCATAACTCTATGTGTTGGGCCTCGTCGTGACTTGGCCGATTTGACTTTCGTTGTTATCAACCTCAAAAGTATAAAAAAATAAGCAGATTTCAAAACCCAACCCCCGCAGTTGGC
>JAGBWT010000020.1 GCA_017629615.1 Alistipes sp.
AATGGTATATTGATTGCTCTTTGTTGCAAGGTTTATATTGGACAATACATGTATAAGAACTCTAAACACACTATAATATTTCCTCTGCTGCTTGCCTTAGGCGTGGTGTCGGGTATATTGCTGGGACAGTTTGTGGGGCGTAATAGGGCGGAGAGTCAGTTGCGCTCCCTGATTGGTCGTAGCGGTATGCAGATGACCAACAAAATCATGCAGACGAGCATGCTCATCGAACATCGTTTTGTTGATTCTATATCGATGGATTCACTTGCCGAGCTGGTCATTCCTTTGATGATGAAGGAGCTTGACCCGCACTCGGTGTATATTCCTGCACGCGAGATGCAGGAGTTGAACGAGCCTTTGGAGGGCGAGTTCGATGGTGTGGGCATATCGTTCAACACCGCATCGGACACCATCTTAGTGCTCAACGTTATCCCCAATGGCCCAAGTGCCAAGGCGGGCGTTGTGGCGGGCGACCGCATTATCGAGATTAACGACACGTTGGTTGCGGGCGTAGGCATGCCACAGAACGATATAGTGAAGCGTCTGCGAGGTAAGCGTGGTTCGGAGGTAACGCTCTCGTTGCAGCGTCGAGGTATATCGGATTTGGTCGATGTTACCGTTGTGCGCGATGCTATTCCTATAAAGAGTATCGAGTCGGCATTCATGCTCACCCCTGAAATTGGTTTTATCCGTCTCTCGCAGTTCGCTCGCACCTCACACATGGAGTTGTTGGCCGCTATGGCAAAGTTGCGCGCCGAAGGTATGAAGCGACTTATCTTCGATTTGCGAGATAACTCGGGCGGTTTCCTCGACCAAGCCATCTTGATTGCCAACGAGTTCCTGCCAGCAGGTAAGCTTATCGTATATACGGAGGACCGTCAGCGCAAGCAGGTCAAGGAGTTTAGCGACGGTACAGGCTCGGCTAAGGATTTGGCTCTGGTGGTGCTCATCGACGAGGGTAGCGCGTCGTCGTCGGAGATTTTGGCAGGTGCTGTGCAGGATAACGACCGAGGCACAATCGTTGGCCGTCGCTCATTTGGCAAGAGATTGGTGCAGAGTCAGATTCCTTACCCCGATGGCTCGGCCTTGCGTCTTACCATAGCACGTTACTTTACACCTACGGGTCGCTCTATACAGAAGCCCTATACCAACGGCAACGACTACGATTACGATATGGACATCGTGCGCCGTTATAACAATAATGAGTTCTTCTCGGCCGATAGCATCCATTTTGCCGATTCGTTGAAGTTCACCACACCGAAGGGCAAGGTTGTTTATGGTGGCGGAGGTATTATGCCCGATGTGTTTATTCCTCTCGATACGACCGATATGACATCGTACTATATGGAGGTTACGGGTCGCAATGTGCTCTATCGCTATACGTTGGATTACGCCGACCGTCATCGCGAGGCTATCAATTCGGTACGTACGATAGATGACTTGCAGCGCTTGCTCGATAGCGATAAGACTCTTTTCGACGACTTTATTCGCTATGCCACCGAGCAGGGTGTAAAGCCCAAGCCTCGTGAGATTGCCCGCTCGCGCAAGATTATGGAGGCTCAACTGCGTGCTTATAGTGGTCGTAATACCGAGTTGCAGGACGATGGCTTCTATTACAATATCTACCCCATAGACGATGTGCTCGCTCGCTCGGTAGAGA
>JAGBWT010000148.1 GCA_017629615.1 Alistipes sp.
CCAACTCCTCCTCTGTAGGGCGGATGAACATATTCTTAACGAAGTGAGCCTGCCAAGCAACCTCCATAATGAAACGAACTGCCATACGAGTATCCTCGTTTGCACCGCAGTAGCCATCGATAACGAAGAGACGCTTGTTCGAGAGCTCCTTCTGTGCGATAGCCTTCAACGCAGCCCACGACTCCTCCGAGCAAGGCTTGTTGTCGTTCTTGTACTCCTCCGAAGTCCACCATACGGTATCCTTCGAGTTCTGGTCCATTACGATAAACTTGTCTTTTGGCGAACGGCCGGTGTAGACACCTGTCATCACGTTCACTGCGCCAAGCTCGGTCTCCTGACCCTTGTCAAAACCGGTCAAACCCTCTTTGGTCTCCTCCTCGAAGAGAACCTCATACGACGGATTGTAGACAACCTCGGTCGAACCGGTAATGCCATACTTCAATAAATCTTCTTTCTTGAATGCCATAATTGTTTGTATTTTAATAAATTAGCCTTAATTTCAACTGTTTGCTCTGCGGAAAAACAACCTCGCAAAGAGGGGGTCGCACGCTGAAACTACGTTTCAAACCCTATTTTCCCGATGCAAATATATTGCAAATATTTGAATTTTTACGCCCTTTGTGAAAAAATTAACAGAAAAAATAAAAATTAGAGATTTTCACCGCCTTTTGGATTACAATTCGCCCTGTTTTACGGTGCGTCGTCAAGTGGTGTGACGGCCGACAACGACACCCCGTTCGCGCCCCGTTTTTTGCCGACCACGACGATATTTATCCCTCTCGATATTAAATTGGTGCGCCATTTTGCCCAATGCCCAAAATTTTGTACATTTGTAAATAGCTTTATATACAAAACCACACCAATTCTACCCCACCCTCGGAGCGTAGCGACCAAGTCCCCTCCCGAGGAGGGGAGTTAGGGGAGGGTCAGACTTGTAAACGCGGCATTTCGCCGCGGGCATAGCGACCTCAATCAGCAGCAAAAGGTTGATGCTGTGTGATTACGTATGGGCTTTATGCTGCTTTTTGTAGCGTAGCGACCAAGTCCCCTCCCGAGGAGGGGATTTAGGGGAGGGTCAGATTTGTAAACGCGGCATTAGGCCGCGAGCAACGACCTTCGTCAGCGGCAAAAGATTGATGTCGTGTTACTACGTATTTTAGGCATATTTGTAAATTATGGCAGGACTTTACCTACATATTCCGTTTTGCAAACAGATGTGCGGTTATTGCGACTTTCACCGAAGCGTGAAGATGCGACTTCTGCCGTCGGTTGTGGAGCAGATGCACGCCGAGTTGGAGGCCGAGCAGGGCTTTCTGCACGACCGACAACTGCGCACCATATATTTTGGTGGAGGCACTCCGTCGCTCCTCGCACCCGATGTGATACAGGGCTTTATCGACCACGCCTCGCGACTCTTCGACTGCTCCAAGGTCGAGGAGATAACCGTCGAGGTCAATCCCGACGATGTGACCGACGATTGGGTTGCGGCTCTGCGCCATACGGGGGTCAATCGCGTGTCGATGGGCATTCAGTCGTTCGACGAGGAGGCTCTGCGCTTTATGGGCCGACGACATACGGCTACGGAGGCGGTCGAGGCGGTGAGGCGACTGCAACGTGCCGGCTACGACAATCTGTCGATTGACATCATCTTCGGTATCGATGGTTTCGGTGGCGAACGACTCCAAAAGACGCTCGACACGGCCATATCGCTCGACGTACAACACATCTCGGCCTATCATCTTACTATCGAGGAGAATACGCGCTTTGGTCGTATGCTCTCGCGAGGCGAAATCGGGGTGGTTGATGAGGAGTGTAGCGAGCGCGAATTTGCAGCCGTACATACCGCCCTCACACAGGCAGGATTTGACCACTACGAGGTCTCGAACTACGCCCTTCCGTCGCGTCGTTCGCGCCACAACTCCTCCTATTGGACGGGTGCCGAATACCTCGGCATCGGCCCCGGTGCGCACTCCTTTGCGGGAGATGTGCGTCGCTGGTGCGAGCAGTCGGTCGAGGAGTATATCGCCGCAGTCGAATATGGCGAGGAGAGGCTCTCCGTAACCGACCGCCTCAACGAGTGCGTGATGACCTCGTTGCGCCGAGCCGAAGGTCTGTCACTCAACGAGATAGAGCGCATTGGCGGAGTCGAAGCACGCGAGCGCATCGAGCACCTTGCTGCCGAGGCTCTGCGTTCGGGCAACCTCGTTCGCCACGAGACCGACGGAGAGGTGCGACTGCAAATTCCGCCCGAAAAATTTTTGATTTCCGACGCTGTAATCAGCACCCTTTTTGAGGCCTAAAACAGCCTCTGACCGACACGAGAGCAACTATTACGAAAAAGAGCTATTATAATATATGTAAAATTATTAAAAAATTTTAATAAAAACACTTTTTTATCTCGATGCAATGTCGTATATTTGCGCCGAATTTTATTGAAAAAAAACAATATAATCAGATAATTATGAGTAACAAAAAATTTACGCCCGACACCCTTTTTGAGGTAAGTTGGGAGGTCTGCAACAAGGTCGGAGGAATCCACACCGTTGTTGCTACCAAAGCATTGACCGTGACCAAACTTTTGGGTGACAACTACATCACCATTGGTCCCGATTTCTCGCAAGACAATGGCAACAGCGAATTTGTGGAGGACCCAACGCTGCTCAAAGCTTGGCGTCAGAACCTCTACGACAACGGTATCCGCGTTCGTATCGGCCGTTGGAAGATTGTCGGCGAGCCTATCGCAATCCTCGTAGACTTTACGACCCACTTCGCAAGCAAAGACGAGGTGTTGAAGAGCCTTTGGGATAACTATAACGTCGATTCGCTCTCGGGTCAGTGGGACTATATCGAGCCTGTTTTGTTCGGCCACATTGCCGGCAAGGTTATCGAGTCGTATGCAGCAACCTTCTGCTCGCCAACCGACAGCGTCGTAGCACACTTCCACGAGTGGATGACCTGCTCGGGTGGTCTTTACCTGCGCCAGAACTCGCCATATATCGCAACCGTAATGAGTACCCACGCTACCGTTATGGGTCGTTGCATCGCAGGCAACCGTCTGCCACTGTACAGCGATTTGAGCAAGTTCAACGCCGACGACCTCGCTCGTCAGTTCAACGTGATGGCAAAGCACTCTATCGAGAAGATGGGCGCACAGTACCACGATGCATTCCTCACCGTCAGCGACATTACGGCTCGCGAGTGTAAGTATCTGCTCAACAAGGAGGTCGATGTTGTTACACCTAACGGCTTCGAGAATGACTTTGTTTGGGAGGGTGCCGAGTACGATGCAAAGCGTGCCGAGGCTCGCAAGTCGATGATTGAGGTTGCCGAGGCTTGCTTGGGTCACACCTTCGCTGCCGAGCCACTCATCATCGGTACAAGCGGTCGCTACGAGTTCCACAACAAGGGTCTCGACGTATTCTTCGAGGCTTTGAAGCAGCTCGCCACAACCAACATCGAGCGCGAAATCCTCGCCTATGTTACCGTACCTGCTGCCAACCACGGCGCTCGTGCCGACTTGCAGGCCCACTTGCAGAACAAGGCCAACGCTATCGACCCATCGCAATACCGCTTCTCGACCCACTACCTCGAAAACGAGGCTTGGGACCAGATTGCACAGGCTATCGCAGCGAGCGGTCTCGACCGTGCCGAGTCGAAGGTTAAGGTTATCTTCGTTCCTACATACCTCAACCAGAACGACGGCATCTTCAACAAGAACTACTACGAGTTGCTCGTAGGTATGGACCTCACGGTATATCCTTCGTACTACGAGCCGTGGGGCTACACTCCGCTCGAATCAATCGCATTCTCGGTGCCTACCATCACCACCAACCTTGCAGGTTTCGGTGCGTGGGCAGCATCGTTGCACAGCCACAACGGTATCACCGTAATCGAGCGCAACGACCACAACTTCAACGAGGTTGCAACCAATATCGCATTTGCTATCCGCCACTTCGCACAGTTGTCGAAGGAGGAGGTTGCCGACCTTCGCGCATCGGTTAGCGAGATTTCGCACCTTGCATTGTGGAGCAACCTCTACAAGCACTACGCCAAGGCCTACGAGAGCGCAATCGAGAGCTGCACAGCCCGCACCAACCGCGCTATTCACGGCGACGGTGGTTCGCGCACCGAGCAAATCAACTTCGTACGTCAGCAGCTCTTCGTTGAGCGTCCATCGTGGCAGCGCGTGATGGTCGAGAAGAGCCTTCCGGAGGCACTCCGCCCACTCGAAGAGTTGTCGCGCAACCTCTGGTGGAGCTGGACTCTCGGCGCACGCGACCTCTTTGAGGCTATCGACAAGGATTTGTGGATTGAGGTTAATCGCAACCCTATCGCCCTGCTCGACAAACTCCCATTGGAGCGTTTGGCAGAGTTGGAGAAGGACCAGGAGTTCCTCTCGAAACTCAACGCCGTATATGCCCAATTCCAAGAGTATATGAACGAGGCTCCAAAGGCCGAGACTCCGAAGATTGCCTACTTCTCGATGGAGTATGGTCTGCACCACACGCTCAAAATCTACTCGGGTGGTCTCGGTATCTTGGCAGGTGACTACCTGAAAGAGGCTTCGGATAAGAACGTACCGATGGTTGCCGTTGGTCTGCTCTATCGCTACGGATATTTCACCCAGCGTCTTTCGGCCCAGGGTTCGCAGGAGGCTGTCTATGAGCCACAAAACTTCTTCAAGTTGCCAATCTCGCCTGTTCGTGACGAGGACGGCTCGTGGGTAACCGTTCAGATTGCCCTCCCTGGTCGTACGCTCCACGCTCGCGTATGGCGTTGCATGGTCGGCCGCACGGCTCTCTACCTGCTCGACACCGACTACGAGGCTAACCTCGAAGAGGACCGTCAGGTAACCCACTACCTCTATGGTGGTGATTGGGAGAACCGTTTGAAGCAGGAGATTTTGCTCGGCGTCGGCGGTATCCGCGCCCTCTCGAAGATGGGCATCAAGCAGGAGGTTTATCACTGCAACGAGGGTCACGCAGCATTTATCGGTATCGAGCGTATCCGCAACCTCATCGCTCGCAAGAAGCTCTCGTTCTCGGAGGCTTTGGAGGTTGTTCGCTCGTCGTCGCTCTTCACGACCCACACCCCTGTTCCGGCTGGTCACGACGCATTCCCAGAGTCGATGATTCGTCAATATATGTCGCACTACCCAGACGTGTTGGGTATCACTTGGGACCAATACATCAACCTCGGTAAGGTTAATCCTAACGATGCCAACGAGAAGTTCTCGATGTCGGTACTCGCTTGCAACCTCTCGCAGGAGGTCAATGGTGTATCGTGGTTGCACGGCGAGGTGTCGAAGGATATTCTCGGCAATATGTGGCCGGGCTACTTCAAGAACGAGTTGCACATCGGTTACGTTACCAACGGTGTTCACTTCCCAACCTGGACTGCGTCGAATATGCGTCGTCTCTACGCTAAATACTTCCCACAGGGCTTCGAGGGTCACCTCTACAATATTCCGGAGTGGCAGAAGATTCACAACATCTCCGACGAGGAGTTGTGGAACGAGCGTATGTTCCTCAAAAAGCGACTCATCAAGACCATCAAGCGTCGCTACACCGACCCTTCGCAGGTACGTTTCGACTCGCCACGTCAGTTGGTACAGGTTTCGGAGCGCATCAAGCCAGAGGTGCTGACTATCGGTTTCGCACGTCGTTTCGCAACCTACAAGCGTGCTTACCTGCTCTTCACCAACCTCGAACGTCTGTCGAAGATTGTAAACAATCCGGAGCACCCTGTACAGTTCATCTTCGCAGGTAAGGCTCACCCGAACGACAAGCCGGGTCAGGATTTGATTAAGCGCATCGTCGAGGTGTCGCTTATGCCGGAGTTCGTCGGCAAGATTATCTTCTTGCAGAACTACGATATGGAGTTGGCACGCCGTATGGTTCAGGGTGTCGATGTATGGTTGAACACCCCAACCCGTCCTTTGGAGGCTTCGGGTACATCGGGCGAAAAGTGCGTGATGAACGGTGTTATGCAGTTCTCGGTACTCGACGGCTGGTGGGTCGAGGGTTACAAAGAGGGCGCAGGCTGGATGCTTCCTATGGAGCGTACCTTCACCGACCAGCGCTATCAGGACGATTTGGACGCCGAGATGATTTACTCGACCATCGAGGAGCAGATTGTACCTAAATATTATACACGCGACGAGAAGGGTATCCCAACCGAGTGGGTTGCTTCGGTCAAGAGTTGTGTTGCCGACATCGCGTCGAACTTCACAACCAACCGTATGCTCACCGACTACGAGGAGCGTTTCTACAACGGCCTTGCCGAGCGTAAGAAGTCGATGATTGCCAACAACTACCTGCTTGCTCGCGAGATTGCAGCTTGGAAGCGTCGCGTTTCGGCAGCGTGGGACAACGTCAAGATTCTCGATGTTCAGCGCGTACGCGTTGAGAAGGAGGCCCTCTTCGTTGGCGAGCAATACCACTTCGAGGTTACGCTCGACGTCGCAAACCTCTCGCCAGAGGATATTGGTGTTGAGTTGGTTGTTGCCAAGCCTACGATTGGCTCGGAGGCTGCCAATGTCGATTACTCGTTGCCACTCGTTCGCCAGAAGGTCGAGGGCAATCGCGTAACCTACGCACTCGACTATACCCCACGTCGTACGGGTATGTTCGACCTCGCACTCCGTGTCTTCCCTCACAACGACAAGTTGCCACACCGTATGGACTTCGCACTTGTTAAGTGGGCTTAATCGATAGATTGTTTAGGCGCAGAATTGCAACCACGCAAATAGCCGAGTTGCAGTTTTGCGCTTAAAAATAGTCGAGATAGATATTTTTTTATAAAATAAGGTGTAGATTGATTAAATTTTTTATACCTTTACGATAAGTTGTAAAATTCTTAACAAAATATTATGCCGGGACTTACCTTTGACAAACGGGAACTTGGTAACTTGGAGTACTCGTTGCAACGCGAAATGTTGGCCACCGACCGTCGCGGAGGCTATATGAGTACCACAATCGTTGGTTGCAACACTCGCAAGTACCACGGACTTATCGTCGCGCCTATCGATATGACCGACGAGACGTATGTGCTGCTGTCGTCGCTGGACGAGACTATCGTTCAACACGACCAATCGTTCAACTTGGCTTTGCACCGTTTTCGCGGTGTCTATGAGCCACGCGGACACAAATATATCACCGACTTCGAATATACGCCTTGCCCGACCATCACCTATCGTGTCGGCGGTGTCATCTTGAAGAAGGAGTTGCTGTGGATTCACAAGCGCACGCATCTGATGATTCGCTACACGCTTGTCGATGCCCACTCCGAGACGAAGTTGCGCCTGCGCCCATTCCTTGCATTCCGCAACAAGCACTCGCTGTCGAAGGCAAATATGGAGGCCAACGTGCGCTCCTATCCTGTGCGTAATGGTGTCAAAAACCGCCTCTACGACGGATTTCCGTGGTTGCATATGCAGATGTCGAAGGACGATGCACGCTTTATCCCTGCTCCCGATTGGTACTACGACTTCGAGTATCAGAAGGAGATTGAGCGTGGCTACGAGGGTTACGAGGATTTGCTCACGACCGGCTACTTCGAGATGGATATAAAGAAGGGCGAGAGCATCATCTTCTCGGCTTCGGTCGATGAGATGGCATCGAGCGACGATATTGTCAATGCTTTCGAGGCCTCGATTGCCCGTCGCACCCATAAAATCGACTTCCGCAGTTGTCTGCACCACTCGGCACGCCAATTTATCATTCGCCGCCCAGGTGACCGCACCGAGGTTGTTGCCGGCTATCCGTGGTATGGCGCAGCAGGTCGTTCGACCTTTATCGCACTGCCGGGTCTTACGCTCGAACAGGGCTACAAGGAGGACTGTATGGCCGTTCTCGATACGATGGTCGGCGATATGCACAATGGCGACTTCGCAGGCTCGGCTTCGGCCGAAGTTGCAGCCGACGCTCCGCTGTGGTTCTTCTGGACCTTGCAGCAGTTGGAGGCTCACATCGGCAGCAAAGCCATCTGGGAGCGCTACGGTGCAGCGATGAAGAGTATCCTCGCAGCATATCGCAGCGGCTTCTATGGCGGTTGCGTTGCACTCCACGAAAACGGACTTATCTGGGCTTCGCGCGACGGCTACGCCCTGACTTGGATGAATAGCGTTATCAACGGCCAGCCTCAAACTCCGCGCGACGGCTATACGGTCGAAATCAACGCCCTGTGGTACAACGCCGTGTCGTATGCATTGGCACTCGCCAAGAAGTACGACGACAAGGCCTTTGTCGAGGAGTGGAAGGCTCTGCCAAAGCGCACAAAGGCTTCGTTTATCGAGAAGTTCTACCTCGCCGACGAGGGTTACTTGGCCGACCGTGTCGATATGCGTCACGCAAGCAAGTCGATTCGTTGCAACCAGATTATCGCTTGTGGTCTCGACTACTGTATGCTCGACGAGCAGCAGATTGTCAATGTCCTGCTCACCGTGCGTCAGCACCTGCTTACCCCTTACGGTATGCGTTCGCTCTCGCCGGAGGACCCACGCTTCGAGGCGACCTACAAATCGAACCCAATCGAGCAGGAGGCTGCATCGAAGAATGGTGCGGTGTGGGTATGGCCAATGATGTTCTACTTCAAGAGTATGTTCCGACTCAATGGCGAGCGCTTCCTTGCCAGAGCCGAGGAGATGTTCGAGGCCTACGACGACCATATCCAGACCTACTGCATCGGCTCGGTGGCCGAATACTACGATGCCAACCCTCCGTTCGCACCTCGTGGTGCTGTTTCGCAGGCTTGGAGCGTCGGTGCAATGCTCTACATTCGCAACCTGCTCGACCAAGAGGGTGAGAAGGCTGCAAAAGCGGCAAAGGCTGCAAAACGCGCCTCGGCCAAATCAACAAAAGTGGTTAAAAACAGTAAAAAATAGTAACAATGAGGGTATTAATGTTTGGTTGGGAGTTTCCACCGCACATCGCAGGCGGCTTGGGTACTGCTTGCTACGGAATGACGCGCGGATTGGCGCGTAACGGCGTAGACGTAACATTCGTTATGCCTCACGCTTCGGGCGACGAGGACCAGCGTTTTGTCAATGTTGTCAATGCGAGCGATGTCGAGACCGTCTTCGGCAAGGTGTCGAACGACTCGGCCGATATCATCGAGAAGATGTCGTTTATCCACATCGACTCGAACCTTGTCCCATATCTCTCGCCCGAGGATTACGAAACCTATCACGACGAGTTTGTCAAGACGGGCGAGAAGCGTTGGGAGACCTCCGACGTGTGGAGCCAGCGCTACACCTTCTCGGGTAAGTATGGAGCAAATCTGTTGGAGGAGGTTGCACGCTACGCAATCGTGGCGGCGCAGGTTGCCAAAGACTTGGAGGGTCAGTTCGACGTTATCCACGCCCACGACTGGCTCACCTACTTCGCAGGTATTGCAGCCAAGCGCGTCTCGGGCAAACCACTTGTGGTTCATATGCACGCAACCGAGTTTGACCGCTCGGGCGAGAATATCAATACGCAGACCTACGCCATCGAGCGTGCAGGTATGCACGCTGCCGACCGCGTAATTGCTGTGTCGAACCTTACACGCAACATCATCATCAACCGCTATGGCGTACCTGCCGAGAGGGTTGTTGCCGTTCACAACGCTGTGCGTTTCACCGACAAGGGCGAGCCGTGGCCGGAGCGCAGTGTCGAGGATAAGGTCGTTACGTTCCTCGGCCGTATCACCTTCCAGAAGGGTCCCGACTACTTCGTCGAGGCGGCTGCCAAGGTGTTGAAGCGCTGCCCTAACGTGCGCTTCGTGATGGCAGGTTCGGGCGATATGATGAACCACGTTGTTCGTCGCGTAGCCCGCCTGGGTATCGCCGACCGCTTCCACTTCACGGGCTTCCTTCGTGGTGCCGACGTCGATAAGATGTTCCAACTGTCGGACGTATTCGTTATGCCTTCGGTATCGGAGCCGTTCGGTATCGCACCGCTCGAAGCGATGCGCTCCAACGTGCCGGTAATCATCTCGAAGCAGAGTGGTGTTACCGAGGTATTGGACTACGCCGTGAAGGTCGATTATTGGGACGTCGATGCTATGGCCGACGCTATCTATGGCTTGGTGAACTACCCTGCCCTCTCGAAGATGTTTGC